>JABHWQ010000172.1 GCA_018657655.1 Chloroflexota bacterium
GAGCCGAGACACGTTCATAGCTTTCACCGACTCCATCGCGTTGCATGATGGTAGGTTGATACAGGTCCTGAAACACTACTATAACCAAGTGTAACTTCTCATCATTCATAGCAGCTTCTCCATAAGCTGTTTGAGTGCTTCCGATTCTGAGATATATCCCGTATCTCTGGCTTTGATGAGCGTCCTCTCTTCTCCATCCATGGATATGGCGGTCCCCGCAGATTCGAGTCCGGGCAGACCGGTAGGAATGACTATATCCGCCGCCTGGGAATTTGGAGTGATGAAATGGTCCAGACAGATAACCGCTCCATACTGCAAAGATTGCACCATGGAGCGCGGAAGCATCGAACTGGGGTCTGCACCAATTATCAGTGCACAGTCTGCAGGTTGTGTGGCTACACGTTCATTAAAAGGGAGTGAAGTTGCATGAATTTGGCCATCTGTGAAGTCCACGTCATTGATGGAACCTGTTTTCTGGTGTAACAGCTGGTTGAAGCCCCTCAAGTTTGGTTCCTCAATCATGGGGATCACTGCCATCCGAGTTGATTGGCTTAGTAGTTGAACCATTTCAGTGAACGCATCCAAATCATTGTTTACTGAGCGGATCAGGTCCACACCGCAAAAAATAGTGCAAAAACTCGCATTCCTAATCATCTCTACCAATGCCGTAGCGTCCGTAGTACTGTCAATTCCGTTCAAATGAGATAGGATAGAAGCGATCAATAACTTATCTTCACCAGGCTCAACGATGAACACGGGACGGCACATGCCAGTGAATTCGTTTTCACAATTGGAGATGCAGCTCATGGTGACCTTGGGAAACCATCCAGCTTCGGTATAGTCAGAATAGGCATAATACGTAAATGTGGAAAGGTGTCTGGGGTGTGTGTGCGGTGGGTCGGCACCCCAGTAAAGCAGCAAGTCCGCATTGTCCTTCACCTCATCGAGTGAGCATGTTGGCAGTACACCGGTTATGATTTTCTCAATCATGGAGCCGAAGGTGTAGGAAGATGAATCATCGATCACTGCTCCCAGTTTTTTAGCCAGTTCTAAAGCCAAAGACTGGGTTTCCAATGTGGAGTGGTCTAATCCGAAGATCATCGGTTGTTTGGCTTCGGCAAGTAATCGCGCTGCTGCTTCTAAGGCTTCATCGATAGAGACTTCATTTCCACTGACAAGGGGCCGGGTTCGACGTTCCGGGTTCTGGGCATCGTAGAGAAGTGTACTCCCCTTTGTACACGCATTACGCGTTTGAGTGATACGATCTCTATCCAGATCGATTTCGACGTCATCGCAGAGGCAGCCACAACCGGGGCACGTCAGTGTCTTGGTGACCAATTTAACCGTCCTCCTCTTGTAATGAAGCAGGCGGTCCAAATCGCGTTCTAAAGAACTGAGGGGTGTTCAATTTCCCAAATTTGAAGTATTCATAAAGGCGCTGATCACGAGCTGTTCCTATAAAACACCAGACGGTTTCTTCATTTGGGTAGCAAAGCCAGAACATGATATGTTCCCGGTCAAGCTCTGAATACTGCTTTCCACCTGCCTCGCTCAGGAAGTTGATCAAATGGAACTCACTAATGGGGGGCGAGACAAGCACATATTCGGTGTCATCACCGAGAATGGATTGAATCTTTTTCAGTTTATCTATATTGCCAGATACTCCTTCCAAATCGGTGCCTACAATACCGACGAAAGTGTAGATCGCGTCTCCCACTTCGCGAACGGCGTAAAAATCAGGTTTTTCAGAGCCAATCAAAGATGGGGATTTGATCTGATAGCCGGCGTACTGTAGAAACTGTCCGACACCATCCAGCACCTCTTGAAAACTGAATTCATAGGCCAGTTGGGGCACAGTATGCATACGGCTGAGCATCTCAGCGCTGGTTAATTTCTTGTTCTTTTCTGTCATCGGTCAATTCTTCGTTAATATAATTGCGAGTGGAGCGAAGTGATCTCTCCGTATTTGGTGGAGATCACAACGTTTCTTTTTTTGGACCCTCACGATCGTAGCCCAGTTTCGTGATGGGACTATCAATCCCGCGCGTTACCAGCTTCTTGAACCAATGTACTTGCCAGCTTGTCTATCCCTACCAGATAACTTCTCCCTTTACCTATTTTAGCTATCTTGCTCATTAACTCAGGATCAGAAGATTCCTGGCTGATACATACGCATGATATGGTGATTTCTCTTCGCACTACTTTGCCAGCTTGCTGAAGGGCGAATTTTTGTGGAGAGGGGTGTGGGGCTGTAGCATCCCCATCAGAAATCAGAATGATGTGCTGTTTGGCCTTGCCCTTGGGATGATGTTCCAGCAGTTCATATGATTTGAGCAATCCATACCCGATATTGGTGAAAGAATTTTCCCGGAGATCAAGATCGATCACTCGCTGGGTGACCCGGTGAGCACTGCTGGTAAGATCAACGACCACTTCCCCCAGATTGGAGAAAGACACCACACCGACCCTGTCTCCGTAGCGACTGGCAGCTAATGAAAGGGCAATGGCGCTCTCCTTTGCAAACCAGAGTTTTTGCAGTTGGTTCATGGTCCCGGAAAGGTCGATTGCCAGCACGATATCCATCCTGGTACGAATATCTTTGGTTGTGACCTTGATGTCTTCTCTGGTAATCACTTCCCGCCGATTTCGAATTGTTTCTCTGATGGTATCCTTTAAAGAGACATCCCTGTATCTATCTCCGAACCGAAAATGACGAGTACCTATTATCCTGCCTTCACCGAAAGCCAGTTTTTTACCTGCACTGTGCTTCCCATATCCATAAATATTTCCGGCCTCATCCAGCCTCGGAGTGAGTCGTTCCAGAAGTAACGTAATGCCTTTCTGGCTGAGCCGCCATCCGGTTTTACTTCGCTCTAAAATATCTTCCTGTTCCAGGAGATTGAGAGTACGTTTTAGAGCCTCTTTCTCCATGGCCTGACGTATTTTTTCTTTGGCCTTGTTTTCAACATCTATCTCGGCGAGTAGTTCCTCGGTGATGTTGTCTGTTCCATGGCGTTCGGGATACAATTCCCCAAGTCGTTCCATCATTTCGCCATGCAATCGGGCAAGTTGAGATTCGGGGAATCTCCGTATTCTTTTTAGCAACAAATCGACGGCACCATATTTCAGAGGTCTTCTGAGTTTCTCCTCACTGGCGATTTCATCCACCAATGCCAGAAGGTCGTCTTTGGATAGCGTTACGGTTTCATCTTTCTTCAGTTCTATCCCGGTAGTTTTATCCAAAATTTCGCTGACAATTTGATCTCGTTTGCCCGCAACGTCAACCTCTGGGCGCAATGTCAATCGGTGAGGTAGAGAAACCATGGCTCCGTATCGAAGTATTGCGTCTTCCGGTTTATCTTCAACTTGAGAGAGTGAATCGAGGAGTTCAGCGTACTTTATCATCCCTCGAGTACTAACTCCTCGTTCGACTTCGTGATGTTCTCGC
>JABHWQ010000363.1 GCA_018657655.1 Chloroflexota bacterium
AATGGATTGTGTTGAGCAAGGCATTATCAGTACTGTGGATACAGGGGTAGAGTTGAAATGGGGCAATATCGAAGCGGTGATGAAGATGATCGACAAAATCGCCACCCGAGAAGGATTCGGAGATACACTCGCGGAGGGTAGCAAACGTGCCGCTGAAAAGATTGGCAAGAATGCTTCCGACTATGCGGTTCAGGTTAAGGGCATGGAAGTGCCCATGCATGATCCTCGCGCCTTCCATGGCATGGGACTTTCTTATGCTACCGGAATTCGCGGCGCCTGCCATACCAACGATCTGACCTATATTGTTGAGCAGGGCATTGTCGTTTGGCCGGAAGTTGGCATTAATGGAGGCTATGATCAGAAGTCGAGCGTAGGCAAGGCTGAGGTGGTAACAATATCCCAGAACCTGGGCCAAATTGTCAATTCGGCACCGATGTGCTATATGCTCATGTCCGTGGTCAGCTCCGCGGAATTGGTAGACCTGTTAAGCGCAGCCAGCGGATTCGACTACACTTTGGGTGAGCTGATAGCGAACGGTGACCGGATATGGATGCTGAAACGAGGCATAAGCAATCTTATGGGAATCACCGCTACAGACGACAGGTTGCCGAAGCAAATCCTGACTCCTCCTCCGGATGGGGCCGCTGCTGGATCAGCTCCGGACCTGCAACTTATGCTGAAGGAATTCTATGAAATCAGGGGCCTGGATTCAAATGGGCGTCCCACTAAAGAAAAGCTGGAGTCACTAGAGCTGGGAGAACTGGCTGCTAAACTTTAGACTCTAGTACAACAGTTGCTTCTATTTGCGGTACCTTTCTATCATTTTTGGAGGGGTACCGCTTTTGGGATAGATATAAGAAACAGGAAGCTTTTAGGGTACATTGACTTATAGGTTAATAGAATTTAGGTTTGCTCCGAGTCCTGAAACGGGAGACAATCCATGAGTATTACAGTTAGCCTAACAGATCTACTGAAGACGACTACAGGCCAACAGGAACCGATGCAGTTTGCAGATGGGAGCCCTCTTGAATGCCTTCTGAAGCTGGTGACACAGGTTCCTGCGCTGCACAAGTGGTTTTATGATGAGCATGAAAAACTAAAACCTCAGGTGTGGTTGATGGTTAATGGGGAAAGGATTTATGAAGACGAGTTCTCAGAACCCCTCAGCGATGGTGATCAGCTTTTAATCATGGTGGCAATTTTGGGGGGATGAATTGGGTTATGAGAAATGAGGGGGGCATGCTGGTTGACAAATTCAGACTCGATGGCAAATTAGCGATCGTGACTGGTTCTGGGAGAGGTATGGGGCAATGCATTGGCCTTACTTATGCTGAAGCCGGTGCCAATGTAGTATTTGCCGCAAGAACTGAAAAGGCTATTCAATCCAATGTAGAAAAGGCCAAACAATTCGGAGTACGGTTAATAGCAGTCCCCTGCGATGTCAACGATGAAGCTCAGCTGCAGGTTTTGGCGGATAAAACGGTTGAGACTTTTCCATCGGTCTACAACTAGGTTGGACACCCAAGAGCATGATACAGAATCATGAAGGAGGTGGTTAAATGCAAGAAGATCAACTTGGAATAGCGGGGTTGAAACAAGTAGGCGGATGACATTGAAACGGAAACGGGAGGCGGCGATGCGATTGCTCCGAGGGGAGGAGACTGTGCGCCGTCAGCAAAAGTGGGACAAACTGGCCCAATAATTAGAGGACGTTTTCAGGGCTCACGTCTTGCCTTCTGATGGTGCTATTATAGCGCTCTCTTTCCTCAAAAGTCTTGACTTTCACCTCCCATCTGCGTTGCAGTATTTCTGATTGATGGCCTGAATATACGTCAAATGGAGCCACATTTTTCAAAGCCTCGTGATACCGGTAGTAGTTAAGGGCAAGCCTGTAAAAGTGTCCCATTTTCGCTGAAGGTGAACACTTTGTTACTCTTCACATTCCGTCCCCAGAAAGCAACTGTATCCTCTTTATGGTTTGCTCAGCAATCTCGAGTTCTTCGTTGGTAGGGATGACAAGGATTTTTACTCGGCTGTTTTCACTTTGAATCGCGGCTGGGATTTCTGATTGCACGGTATTTTTCCTCTCGTCCAACTCAATGCCCAAGTTAGCTAGTCCCTGGCAACCGCCAGAACGGATAGCAGCCGAATGTTCACCAATTCCGCCGGTGTAGACCAGCGCATCCAACTGTCCCAAGACAGCATAGTAGGCGCCGATGTACTTCTTGATACGGTAACAGTACATGTCGATGGCCAGCTTGGCTTGATCATCTCCCGCTTCCACAAGATGCATGATTTCGCGCATATCGTTCAGTCCGCAAATGCCACGTAATCCACTTTCTTTGTTGAGCAGAGATTCCACCTCCTCTATTTTGTTGCCATTGTGTCTTCCCAGAAAAAAGATGATTGCTGGATCAATATCTCCGCTACGGGTCCCCATGATCAATCCTTCCAGTGGCGTCATACCCATGGATGTATCGATACTCTTCCCGTTTTCGATCGCAGTAATACTTGCCCCGTTACCCAGGTGAACGGTAATCAGGTTTAAAGAATCAATCGGATGGCCGATAATTTCTGCTGCCTGTTTAGCCACGTAGTAATGTGATGTACCATGAAATCCATACCTTCGAATACGATGACGCTGATATAATTCTTCAGGCAGCGCATAGCGGAATGCATGGACAGGGATTGACTGATGAAAGGCCGTGTCGAACACGGCAACCTGAGGAACGTCCGGTGCCTGTTTTAAAGCCACTTCAATCCCAACAAGGTTGGCAGGATTATGCAACGGAGCCAGGGGGCTCAGTCGACGGATGGTATCAATCACCTTCTCGTTGATCAGCGTTGGTTCCCTGAATGCTTCCCCGCCATGGACTACGCGATGTCCGATGCCAAATAACTCATTGGTATTCTCCAGTACACCCGACTCCGTAAGAACCGTCCCGATCAACTGAAAACCTGCCTGATGGTTTGCAACCAAGTCCGCCTTAGTGATTTTCCTCATTTCACTGTTGGCATCACGGGTGTGATGGGTGAGGCAACTGCTAGGCTCCCCAATTTGTTCCAATAAACCAGAGGCCAGCACCGTCCGATCGGTCATGTCGAAAAGCTGATATTTGATGGATGAACTTCCGGAGTTGATGACCAGGACTTTCATGCATTTTCTCCTCTGAGAGCAAGAACGGTACCCGTTAAAGGATCCTAGTGATGACATCGCACAAGAATACTGTCCTTTTCAGAGGGTACCCTCCGCTCTATTATAGTCTGAGCTTCGTACTTTTGTATCGTTTCCAGTCATGACATGAGATTGCGCCGTATTCGATAATGAGTGTGAATTCGCGGATTTCATTACTGAATTCCTTCTTAGAGAAACAATAGCCCCACGGACAGGGAAAAAAAGGATAAAATCGTGGAGAGCACAATGGAGGCCGAAGCTAGTTCTGTATCGCTGTGGAGTTGAGAGGAAAGGACATATATTGCTGCCGATGTTGGCAAAGCGAAGAATATTATTCCAACGTCAAAATGAATTCCGGTCACATTGAACGCCTTAAGAAAGGCATAACCGATTATGGGGAGAAAGAGCAGTTTCAATATCGAGGCAACCAGCGATAAGCGAAAGTTTCCTTTGAAGCTTTTGAATGTCAATGCGCCTCCCACTGAAATCAATGCAAGCGGCAGGGCAACTGAAGCAGAAAGGCTGAAGCCGTTTTCGATAGCGGTAGGGAAACCATTCATCGACCTTGAATACACTATGCCGGCGATGCAGGCAATGATCAAAGGGTTTGATATGATTGCTTTTGTCGCAAGCTGACTTCTTTCCCAAAATGAATAGTGCCCGCCTGAATGCCAAATTAGAGTGGACACGGCCAAAACATTAATAAATGGAATGACACACCCTATCAGGATTCCAAAATGTTTGACGCCATCATCTCCCAATGCATAGAATACGATGGCCATTCCAATGAAAGTATTGAACCTGTAACAGCTTTGCGAGAACGATCCGGCTTTGTAATTCGATACTTTTGAGACCTTTATTCCTACTGCACTTATCAGGTAAATAGCGGCTATCGCAAGAAGAGCGCATAGGCATAAATCCCAATTAACGGAGCTGTCCGTTTGGGCCCCTCCGATCTTCCAAAACAACAGCACCGGAAAAAGAACAAAATAGACGAGCCTGTCAGATGTCTTTAGAAAGGACTCATCTGTCAGCTTAAAACGTTTTAGCAGATTACCCAGCAGGATCAGGCCAAAGACAGGAAATAGACTGGAAAGTACCATCTTGAATCAATTGCAGATAACGCCGGCTACTTCACATTCAAAGACATCGTCAATTAGGCCTAATACATTGATCAAACAGTATTCCCGGTTGCGCTTTAACCAGCCCCCCTTCCCCGACACATGGCGACTGGACTACTACCCTTACCCGGCTAGCGGGTGATATCTTTGAATCCCTCCTGAGGCCCAATGTGCTAGAAAGTGCTTGAGTGATCATTTGTATTTTCTGATATTCAATAAAGCCGGACCCTGAAAAGTCGGCCATATGGCGTTGCCAGACCATTCCATCATTTGTGCCAGGCAAGCTCAGATTCGATACGTTCATCCGAGTCGGCATAAAAGCGCCGGATAAACGTTTCGTAAGCTTCGAAAGACCAATGGCTGTCTCGCATGAGACGGGCAGCCTGCTCGCGTTCACCTTTTTCGATGTGTTCGACCAACTGATCATGCTCTTGGCGGTTGATCAACTCCCATTCCTTAATGTAGGTGCGTCTCGGAAAGTCGTAGAGACGCTGTTTTAGCGGCATGATGATCTGTTTTAGCGTATCGTTCTCGGACAGATTCAAAAACACATCATGGAAAGTGATATTCAGTTTATAGTAGGTGTCGAAATCGTCTCGGTTAATGGCCAAGATCATCTCGCTGTTTAAGCGCTTCATCTCTGCAATATGAGAGGGGCTGAATTTGTCGAACACGGACTGGATCACAGTGCTTTCTAACGCGCCGGTAATTTCCAGAATATTCCTGACATCCTGAATCGATAATTTGTTGACCAAAACACCGCGGCGGGGAAGGATCGTAACAAATCCTTCGCATTCCAATTGAATAATTGCGTCTCGCAACGGGGTAGTACTTATGCCCAGTTTTTCGCTGATCTCATTGATCTTGATGAATGATCCTGGCAGCAGTTTTCTCTGATGCATTTCACTTCTAAGATATTCATAAACCTGTTCTCTCAGCGATACTACATCCAGCAACCCGCTAGGTCTTTTAGGGTTTTCTAATCTCATCGGTCTCCATCTTAATTGTCAGTTTGATTCCTGGTTCCGAATAATGGTCTGCATATCACGGTAACATAGCACCGAGTGAGGGTTCTTTCAAATATGGAGAAACCCCCACTCAAAAAAATAAATGACTTCACACTGCAATAGTCCTATTAATTCCGCAAGGCACTCTAATCCAAAGGTGCATCAGGTTCGCCACAAGTATTTCAACTTCTGGTGATGAGACAAAAATGCACTCCCTTTGGTTCGGGTTGCCGTGGACCGTATTCATTTTTCGGCATAAACATCAGCCACTTCCAAGGCCTTGTCCATAATGGCGACACCTTCATCGATTTCATCCTTGGAGATGATCAACGGCGGCGCCATGGCGATGACATTGACGGGATTGGCGGCCATGGCCATCATCCCCAGTTCCCCAAGCCTTTTGGCGACTTCCATCTTGGGATTCATCCCCGGACGAATCTTGGCATCGACCGGGGTCAACGGCTCTTTTGTTGTTTTGCTTTTGACCAACTCCAATCCTACGAACAGGCCCAGCCCCCGCACGTCTCCCACGCAAGCATGTTTCTCCTTTAATTCCATAGCCCTTTCCAGGAGATATTTGCCTAAATTGGCAGACTTCTCGATGAGGTTGTCCTCCTGATAAATGGGAATGACGGCCAGTGCCGTTGCGCATCCCAAGGCGTGGCCGGCATAGGTGGCACCGTGGCTGAAGAACTGCTCCTTGAAGCGGTTGCCGATGTGTTCCCGCACGATGGTGGCGCCCAGGGGGAAATAACCGCAGGTCATTCCTTTGGCCATGGTCATGATGTCCGGTACCACGTCCCAGTGGTCCATGGCGAACCATTTCCCGGTACGGCCAAAGCCAGTCATCACTTCATCAGCGATCATGAGGACTCCCCATTTATCGCATATTTTGCGAAGCTCGGGAAAG
>JABHWQ010000106.1 GCA_018657655.1 Chloroflexota bacterium
ACGTTCCTGCCACTCTGTCCTTTGAAGTTCCCCTGCTGAATCAAGTATCTCTAACAATACAGGCATTATGTCCTGACGCCGGATAAACGCGGGTACGGTTCGTAAAAGATAGGTTCGTTCCCCAAACTGTTCCAGATTGAAACCGACTTCTAGCAGCGATTCCCCGATAACTTCTATAAACTCCGATTGTTGGGCAGTAAGATCAACAGTTATCGGCTCCAGTAATCCTTGAACCTCAGTTTCACGAGTTATCTGTTCCTTTTTGACCTTTTCAAACAACACCCTTTCATGAGCAGCATGCTGATCGATAAGATATAATCCGTCCGGGCCTTCGGTCAAGATATAGGTGCCCATGAACTGGCCTATCACTCTCAGAATAGGCAGCTCGCCAGTGAGTTTTGGTTGATGTGATTCGGTCGATGGAATCGTAGCTGAGATACCAGTTTTTAATCCCTCGGTCTGCGGCAAAGGTATCGAAGTGAAGATGGGAGAGGATGATGGCGATGATCCCATTCGCATGGTCGGTACGGGAGTGAAACCGATCAACGTTTCTCTCACAGCTTTTTGCACTATCAGGAACGTTACACGTTCGTCCCGGAACTTTATTTCCCGTTTTGTGGGATGAACGTTGACATCGATATCTCCCGGTGGCAATGTTATGTTAAGAACGATGATCGGGTACTTGCCAGTCATTAACATGCCCTGATAGGCTTCCGCCACCGCATAGGTCAGCATACGGCTCTGCACCCAGCGCCGATTGATAAAGAAGCTCATATAGTTTCGACTGGAGCGTGAAACCGAAGCCGGGCTAATGTACCCAGTAACATGGTTTTCGTTCCCGTCGATTTCCAGCATGGACTGAGCCGTTTCAAGGCCATGCACTTCAACCATAGCATCTCTCAAGTTTCCATTACCGGGCGAGCGCAGAGATTTCCGGCCATTCATCAGCAAGTTGAACTTGACCTCCGGGTAAGCCAGACTGTATTGGGTCACCATATGGCTGATATGGCCACTCTCCGTCGCTACCGATTTTAGAAATTTGAGACGGGCCGGGACATTGCGAAACAGATTGCGTACCGTAATAGTAGTTCCCCGAGGTGAACCCTGAATGGCCCTACTGACAACAATCCCATTTTCGATTGTGATCGATGTGCCGGCAATATCAGAATCACTTCGGGTGGTTATTGAAACCTCTGCCACAGAGGCTATCGTCGGCAACGCCTCGCCACGAAAGCCAAGGCTAGAAATAGATTCGATATCGGCCTCTGAGGTGATTTTGCTGGTAGCATGGCGCTCAAAGGCTACCTCCACCTCAGATTCGGGGATACCTATACCATTATCGGTGACTCTCATTAGTTGTATCCCGCCACCGCTAACCTCAATCACAATTTGAGTAGCACCTGCATCCAAAGAGTTCTCAACCAGCTCTTTTACAACCGAAGCCGGTCGTTCGACTACTTCACCAGCCGCTATTTTTGAAACTACAAGGGGGGATAAAATTCGTATTGACACGTTCTACTTGTCCGTATTTATTGTTCTATTTTACCAGACTGCCATGCTTGTTCACAAAACACAGAAAAGAAATGACAGAATTTCGTTTTAAATGTGCTTAATTGTACAACGTTTGATCAAAAAAGCGACGCAATTAGCACCATAATTCCTTGCGTTTACTCGCTATTTGGCTTAGAATAGACATTAACTCGTGCAAAAATGCTCACATCACAGGAGGATGTTTGGTGGGATACGTTTCAGACCGATTGGATGACTTAAATAAAAGAAAAGAAAAAGAACTGGCCATGGGAGGGCCTGATCGTATAAAAAAACATCATGATTCCGGTAAACTCACAGCTAGAGAACGGTTGGAGCTTCTTTTCGATCCCGGCAGTTTTAGCGAGACTGACATGTTCGTTCGTCATCGAGCAACACTGTTTGGTATGGATAAAACCTTCGTGCCTGCTGAAGGAGTTGTCACTGGACATGGGCTTGTAAACGGTCGTAAAGTATGTGCCTTCTCCCAGGATTTTACTGCAACTGGCGGCACACTCGGTGAAATGCACGCCAAAAAAATATGCAAGGTCATGGACCTGGCAATGAAGATTGGGTGCCCGCTTATTGGATTGAATGATTCGGGCGGAGCCAGAATTCAGGAAGGTGTTGATGCCCTATCCGGATATGGAGACATCTTTTTCCGTAATGCATGCGCTTCGGGCGTTATTCCTCAGATCTCCGCAATAATGGGACCAAGTGCGGGTGGAGCTGTGTATTCTCCCGCGATGACCGACTGGATTTTCATGGTGAAGAAAACCAGCTATATGTTCATCACCGGTCCGGCAGTTATCAAAGAGGTTACCGGTGAAGAGATCACCCAGGAGGAACTGGGTGGCGCAATGACACATTCGACCAAAAGCGGTGTATGTAATTTCGCATGTGACAGCGATGCTGAGGCCATCGAACAGATCAAGGTTCTTCTGAGTTATGTGCCTAGCAATAATATGGAGGACCCCCCCTTTGTTCCGACAAACGATGATCCCAATCGTGTTTCACCCGAACTCGATACCATTATTCCGGATATTGCCACGCAGGTCTACGACATGAGCAAGGTTATTGCATCGATCGTAGATGACGGGATTATTCTTGAGCCTCATCTTTATTTCGCCAAAAACCTGATTACATGCTTTGCCCGTTTCAACGGAAGATCGGTAGGAATTATTGCTAACCAGCCCATGTTCCTAGCCGGATGCCTGGATGTTGATGCTTCCGACAAACTTACTCGTTTCGTTCGATTCTGCGACGCGTTCAATATTCCCATACTGACCATCGCTGACGTTCCCGGGTACCTACCTGGCACCGATCAGGAATGGTCCGGCATTATTCGCCATGGCGCCAAAATACTATGGTGCTACTCTGAAGCCACTGTTCCCAAGGTAACCTTGATCACTCGCAAAGATTACGGTGGTTCATATCTGGCTATGTGCAGCAAAGCACTCGGGGCCGATATGACGTTCGCCTGGCCCACAGCTGAAATTGCAGTGATGGGAGCTCAAGGAGCAATCCCAATCCTTTATGGCAAAGATCTCAAAAAAGCTGAGGACCCACAGGCTTTCAAACAGGAAAAGATAACTGAATATAAGGAAGCCCTGTGCAATCCATATATCGCCGCATCACGCGGTCTGGTTGATGAAGTAATTCAACCCAAGGACACTCGTGCGGCTCTAATCAATGCCTTTGACACCCTTGCCACCAAGCGAGAAGTCAGGCCACCAAAGAAACACGGGAATATCCCGGTATAAGCTTTTACGAAAAGGGTAAATAAGATGCCAGACAAGAAAAAAGTAGCAGCAGTAATGGCAGCTGTGAATGCCTATATCGAAGAAGAAGCTAACGTTGCTATACTACCGCAGAAACCTGTTGCGGTAGCTAGCATGTGGCAAGCGTCCGGACGGCAGGAGATCATGCAAATGTCCAACCTATGGCAGCGACGTATTGTTCCTTTGAGGTAATCGATAGGAAGGAGATCAATGAAAGGAATTGGAGATGGGCCAATCCTGGCCAAAGATTTAACAACGGACAAGGCTAAGAATCGACCAAAAGCTAAAGACCCGGTTAAAATCACCGATACCACCTTGCGTGATGGCCATCAATCTCTTCTAGCTACCCGAATGCGTACCGAAGACATCGAGTACGTGGCGGAAGATATCAGCAAGTGTAATTTCCATGCTGTTGAGGTTTGGGGCGGAGCTACCTTTGATGTTCCCCATCGTTATCTCGGTGAAGATCCTTGGGAAAGACCACGCATCCTGAAAAAACTGATACCGAAAACCCCATTCCAAATGCTGCTTCGCGGCCAGAATGTGGTAGCCTATCGGAATCACAACGATGACGTAGTCGATGCATTTGTTGAGCAGGCCGCCGAAGTCGGTATCGATATATTCCGTGTTTTCGATGCGGTGAACGATGAGCGCAATATGGAACGCGCAGGTAAAGCCGTCATCAAAGCTGGCAAGCATTTCCAGGGAACAGTTTGCTACTCCCTCACCCAACCCAGAATGGGTGGTCCTGTGTATAATGTTGACTATTATGTAAACAAGGCCAAGATTCTCCAGGATATGGGCGCTCACTCTGTCTGTATTAAAGACCAGGCTGGCCTCATTTCACCTTACGATGCTTTTGAGTTGATTACCGCGCTTAAGAAAGCCTTGAAGATTCCTATTGAACTTCACAGTCACTACACCAGCGGCCAGGCTTCGATGTCGTATCTAAAGGCTATCGAAGCCGGTGTTGATATTATCGATACAGCTATATCGCCCTTTGCATTACGCACTTCTCAGCCCGCTATTGAACCGATAATCGTCGCTCTCTATGGCACCGCAAGGGACACCGGGCTGGATGTAGAGTTGATGCTTAATATCGCTAAAAAGCTGGAGGAAATGGCACCCAAGTATCGTGACTTCCTCGATACTTCTACCATGTCGGCAATCGACGCCGGAGTACTGGTCCATCAAATACCGGGTGGCATGTGGAGCAATCTTGTTTCGCAACTCAAACAGGCTAACGCCTTGGACAAGATCGCCGAGGTCCAAGCGGAGACTGCCAAAACCCGCGATGAGCTCGGTTGTCCGCCACTGGTCACACCAACCAGTCAATTAATAGGAAGTCAAGCAGTTCAGAATGTCCTCGCCGGACGATACAAGATGATAGCCAAAGAGACCAAGGATTACTGCTACGGTCTTTACGGCAAATCACCAGCCCCGATTGACCCGGAAGTTCAGAAGAACATCCTCAAAGGGTATGAACGTGGCGAAAAACCAATTACGTGCAGAGCAGCTGATGAACTTGAGCCCGAAATGCCGGATGCCAGGGAAGAATCCAAGGAATTCGCCAAAAATGAGCAGGATGTGATCCTCTATGCCATGTTCCCCACCACCGGGGCACGCTTCTTAAAATACAAATATGGAATTGACAAGACGGTCCCAAGCGATTGGCTACCACCGGCTGCTCCCAAGACTTGGGAAGAGATCGAGGCCGAAGATCAACTGATCGCCAAAGCCAAATCAGGTAAACTCACAGAAAAAACAGAGGCGCCACCGAAGGGTCCCGGCACCAGGTCCTTCAACGTATACCTAGATGATGATTATTATCAAGTCGATGTTGAACCGGTCGGAGATGCTCCGGCCATAACAATAGCAACTCCTGTACGGACCGCGGCTCCTGCCGCAACCACAGCAAAACCGAAAAATGAACCCACACATGGACCAGCTGGTGTCGATGGGAAAAAAGTGGTTGCGCCTATGCCTGGAATGATTATCCGCTATGAAGTCAAGGAAGGTGACAAGGTCAAAGCAGGTGACGCGGTGGTTATTCTCGAAGCAATGAAAATGCAGAACACCATCACAGCACCTGTTACAGGTACTGTCGCAGCTATCAATTTCGGTCCTGGTTCGAGTGTGGCCAGGGATGATGTTCTCGCAGTGATAGCGCCATAATTCTATTACTACATATTGTTGAAAGGAAGGAGAGTCTCATGCGTAGCAAGGTTTCTGTAATCGGAGCAGGGAATGTGGGGGCAACCTGTGCATTCAGGATTGTAGAGATGGGAATTGCCGATGTGGTTTTAGTAGACATCGTAGATGGATTACCACAGGGTAAAGGTCTTGATATGTTGGAAGCCACACCCATACTCGGGGTGGATGTCCAGGTCACCGGGACCAATGGTTACGAGGATACCGCCAACTCGGATATTGTGGTTATCACATCTGGGATTGCCCGTAAACCTGGCATGAGCCGGGATGACCTAATTCAGACTAATTCTAAAATTGTAGCAGGCGTGACCGAAAACGTGGTAAAGCACTCCCCCAACTGCATCATCCTGGTGGTGTGTAATCCTCTCGACGCCATGTGCCAGATGGCGCTTCACATAAGCAAATTCCCCAAACACAGAGTTTTCGGGCAATCCGGAGTTCTCGATAACGCCAGATTCCGTACTTTCATCGCTCAGGAATTAAAGGTATCAGTATCGGACGTTTTCACCTGCGTACTGGGCGGACATGGTGACACCATGGTACCGGTTATCAGCCTCTGCACCGTTGGAGGCATATCCATC
>JABHWQ010000216.1 GCA_018657655.1 Chloroflexota bacterium
AGCCAGTCAGTCAGCCATTACAAATTCTCTTATTCAACTGTGGGACGCTAGTGTTTGATTTTCAACGTTTGCTCAGCACGTAAATCGCGCCTTCCATGGTCTTAAATTCAATGACTCCCTCATGGACGGCTTTCTTAACGGATTGTCCAGAGGTGCTGATCTGCCACATTGCAGGTTCAGGTAGTTTGACCCTGCAGGGTTTTCCGGCGAGTGAATGAATTTTCACCTCGCTTACCTCCTCATCTGTCCAGCGCGCCGTAACCTCGAATCCCCCACGGGCGCATAATCCAGAAAAATGACCACTGGACCAAGCCTTCGGGCAGGCGGGGAGCAATTGGATGTATCCGGAATGACTCTGGATCAGCATCTCTGCAATGCCTGCTGTACCGCCAAAATTGCCGTCGATCTGGAATGGCGGATGCGTGTCCCACAGGTTGGGCATGGTTCCACGTGAGAGCAGAGTATTAAGCAGTTTGTAGGTTCGCTCTCCATCTTGAATGCGCGCCCAGGTATTCAACCGATGCGCCATGGCCCAGCCTGTGCTCTTGTCGCCGCGCATATTGAGCGATACCCGTGCAGCAGCCAGCCATTCGGGCGTCGTGTTGTTAATCAGTCCACCCGGAAACAACCCCACTAGCTGTGAAATGTGCCGATGGTTCTTTTCGTGGCCAAACTCCCCATACACCGTCTCCTTTCTAAACTCCTTGATTTGACCGGAAGCACCGATCTGAATAGGGTCCAACAACGGTAACTGCCGCTTGATTTCATCAATCAAGGGGTCATCTGAAATCCCAAGTAAGGCAGCCGCTTTTATGGTGAGTAAGTGTCCCTCGTAAATCAACGACTGGTCATACGTACTCCCTGGCTGAGGAGATTTCAGATGATTCTCAGGTGAATAGGATGGTGTACATAGCAGGAGCTCACCATAACCGGGAATGTTTTGCACGACCTTCGATGTAAACAGACTGGAAGCCCGCAAAAACGGCCAGATACGTTTTAGTATATCCTTGTCCTGTGTAAACGCATAGTATTCCCACATGTTTTGAATAACAAAAGGGCCCGTTCCAAACCCTGACGTATTTCCTATTCCACCACAGTGATAGGGGGAGTTCCCTGTGCCCGCCATCATTCCGCAGTCGTCGGCCAGGGCTTTAGGGTTATGCTTTTTTACAAGCTCCACTGCCATCCGGCTCCGGGCTTCCAGCCCGGCCTCAAAAAAATCCATGAATGGACCATAGGTTTCGCGAAGATTTGTATTAAATGCCGGCCAGTAGTTCATTTGCAGGTTGATATTCGCCCAATAACCACCGGTCCATGGCGCAAATTGATTCGCATTCCAGGTTCCCTGAAGGTTCGCGGGCAGACAGCCCAGACGCGATGAGGCGATCAAAAGATAACGGCCATAATGAAAATACAAAGCTTCAAGATAGGGGTTTTGGGGGGTCTTCTTGTACTGTTCCATAAGCACATCTGTCGGAACCTTTTCCTGAGCCAGCGATTCATCAAGCTTCAGGGCGACACGCGAAAACAGTTCTCGATAGTCCGTCCGATGTACATCGCGAAGCTGAGCCCAGGTCTTTTTGCATGCGGCATCCAGAACCTTTGTAAGCTCCTCATGCGGATGCGGAAACCCCTTAAGTTTCAGACCATAATTCTCATTTGAGAACACCGATGATTCCATTTTATAATTTGTGCCGATAGAAACGATCAGGCTAACCTCATCTGCGTTCTTTATCTCAATGCCATCCGGCAAAGCGCGCACATGCCCCCCCGTTGCCACCACCTCACATTGGCCTTCGTACAGGAGTCCGAATGTTTTCATTTCTCCTTTGAAAAGAATTCTGTTCTCTGACACCTCCACTTTCCCTGTGCGTGAGCTATTAAGAAATGGTAGCTTTGCCTTGACGGTAAAATTGACACTCCCTTTTTCAGATGCTGTCTCGCGCAATACAAATACCCGATCCGGATAGGAAGCGAACATTTCACGCTGATATTTAATTTTGCCGACTCGGTAGGATACACCTGCAACAGCCTCGTTCAGGTCGAGGGTTCGTTCGTAGTCCTCCACCGCTTCAGAGTCGCCAATGCCGACAAAGCCGCCAATATCAGCTAACTGACACGTAGCGCCTTTGTTATTCTCCAGTTCAAACAAGAAGTGCTTATAATTATCCTTACTTGAGGTCTTAAATGACAATTTCTGATGCCTACGAGGGAAATCTATTCCGGACCTGGCATCAATAACAGTCCAATTCTTGCCATCATTGGATGCTTTCACTTTCCAGTTCAAGGGGTCCCGGTCTGGGGAATCATTAGCGGACGTAAATGAGTACTCCGGTAAGGCCTGGGCCTGGGCATCGTGCAGGACAATACGAATCCAGTGAGAACCACGCCCCTCTTCGGTAAACCATTTTGTTCCTGGATTATTATCCAATAGATTCTTCGGTACTTGCTTAGTATGGGAGGCACTGGCGGTAATAGCTTTAGGACCGCCCATATCGAGATTAGAGACCAACATAATATCGGCGAAACTTGTCAAACAACGCCTATTCCAGGCATCATATCCCCTGTCGGCCCACAGGGATTTATCGGTAAACTGCAGTCGCTCCTCTGTAACACCACCAAAAACGTTCACACCGAAATGACCGTTTCCGAGCGGCAGGGAATACTTCTCCCACCCATGCATGGTATTTTCGGCTGGCTTATTATACCGCATTACCCACGTAGACTCCGCCGCGTTTCCGTCCGGGGCGACGTCGAATGTTTCGGCGGCGAACAACTGACCGGCAAGGGCCAGGGCAGCTACTGTGAGTGTGGTTTTTATTTTTTGGGTGTTCATGTGATACCTTTTTTTTTTGGGGGGGGCTATTACTTTGAGACTTTGATGTAGTCTAAGTTGATAGAGTCATGGGAACCAGCTTCAGCTTTCAGGGAAATTATGTTAAGGCCCGCCTTCAGTGAAACCTGGACTGTGTGGCTGTTCCATGCCTTCCAGTTACCGGTTGACTTTAAGTTGAGCATTTTACTCTTTTCTCCATTCACATACATACCGATAACTTTGCAGTCCCCGTGACCGGCTGCATATTGAATGAGAACGTTATGTATTCCCATCTCATTAACCTTGACCGTGAAAGAAGTTGTTGCCGATTTCTTCTTATAATATTTGCCAGCATAACCCTTGCCTGAGAAACCGTGATGCTCACTTTCGCCCCCTGCACCATCGCTCAACTGAGCCTTCTCAGCCTCATACCGTCCCTCTGCGGTGGGAGGGACATATGCGGGACCAACGATCGTCTCTGACTTGAATCTCTCAAGCATTTTTTCCTGTATCGCAGCAGCGGAAGCATGAGAACTTTTGATTCCCGAATAGATCACCAGGTCGTCGCTTTTTTCAATGCCATTGCTCGAAGTTGTTGCGGTGAGGACAACCCGTCCGGTGCCCTTCAGTGTTACCAATCCTTTGCTGTCAATTGAAGCTATGGCAGGGTCACTGCTGGTGTAGGTGACCTTGGCAGATGAGAGATCGGCCTCATAAGATTTTTCTGTCTTGCCAGTTAGGCTTGTCTGTAGTGTGTCACCGGACTTAGCTTCCAGGTATATATCACTACCCTTGCCCTTTAGGAAAACACGGTGCAGCTTGCCATCCTTTGGTGTAAACGGGAAACTTTTAAGCAGACCGATTTTACTGGTATCAATGGATTTTATCCCCATCGCAAAAGCTGGAGAGCTCTCTTTTAGACGGTAATCACGTTCTTTGGCGTTGACAAAATTCGGGTCCGTAATCTCACTGTTTTGGTCGACATTTTTTGCCTTTTCCGCATCCTGCCACTTGCTGAGTGAACTTCCCCCTTTTGGAAAGTTAAATTTGCCCTGCTTGTTAAAGTAGATGTTGTAGTCCATCTCGCCAAGGGAGCTGGAATTTCTAAAGTTGAAGACCTTGCGGTCTGCTCCGTCACCATGCACAGCTCCATCGCCATGGACTCTTTGTGCATGATCGCTGTAGATGATATTGTTATAGAAGAACAGCTTCCTCGCCGGTTCAATATAGTGGTCTAAGTTAGCTGCTCCGTGTTCAGACAAACTTGCATCAAATACATTGTTATAAATCAGATTATCGACACCTTTTGACATGAGCTGAGCATTGACTGCTGGTGCCTTCGTTTCATAGACAATATTATTCTTGATTGTCCAGTAATCAGAACCATCGTCCAGGAAGATACTATGTCCGCGCCATCCGCCCTTGGCTTTTCCCGTGTAAGCGTTTATGATGATGTTGTTGTCAACGATATTACCACGGCCTCCTCCCCAACATTCGATACCCCCGCCATCGGCAGAATCGGCGCCAAGGTCATACATGTAGTTGTAACGAAAGATGTTTTTGTTGGAGTGTATATATTTATCCCAATCAGAAAACTTCACGTGTCCCAAGCCCACAGAACCCCGTACGCCATAACGGGCTCCTTTCAGTGAGATCCCATAACGTCGTGACTGATGAATGAGGTTGTGTTCGATAATATTCTCAGCGCTCTGATAAATCTGCACACCTGTTGCGTGATTCACGGTTGCCATGATATTAGAGATTTCATTATTGCTGATGATGTTGGCTTTATTGATCACTTCGGTGTTGTCTTTATGAAGCAGCAGGCCGGCGAGGTAGACTCCGCTGTAGCCGAGGTTTGTCATTTTGCAGCCGGATACCGAGTTGTTCTGTGCCCATCCATACATAGAGACTGCGTGGAGTGGTGCATCATGGAGATCGCAGTCAAGAACCTGAATATTCTTGGCGTTTTCCATCAGGATAAGCGACGTACGAAGCGTTTCCGGGTAGTCGGCATTATGACGTCCATACCCATCAATTTTTGTTCCACTGTAACAGGGCATGCTGGCGATAAAGTCAGTAAAGAGTATTTCCAGTCCCTGGATTTTTATGTTGCTGACTGCTTGCTTGCCACTTTCACCCTTGAACGTAAAGACGCTCTTGACCGTTGGTCGGATAACAGCATCAAGTTCTTTTTTGTTTTTGGGATAGTAGTAGAGATATCCGGCGTCAGAATTTACCGCCCATTCTCCAGGTGTATTGATAAACTCAACATCGCCAAGGTAGTAATGTAATCCTCCGCTGAATTTGCTTTTGGGATAATCGCTGACAGGTTGGTTATTGCCATTCAACTTGATTTTAAGGTACTCAGACATCCAGTCGCCTTGATAGTAGGCTTGGACGTTGCGGATCGACTTAGGCTGCTTCCATTTGTTTTCTTTGGCGATTGAGGCAAGCTTCCCATCGACAAGTAGAGACCAAAACTCAATATCTTTACTAATCTTGGCTTTCATAATGCCGTCTTTATAGGGTTCCCAGTTTGTCACGGGCACCCCACCAATGATGACAGGTTTTTCATTCTTGTAATTTCGGTACGTGATATACTGGCCGTCTGGGCCGCTGTCGCGCTGATCAAACAGGATGCTCTCTTTGATGTGGTACACGCCACCTCGTATGTTGACGACTACGGATTCTTTTGAATCTTTATTGACCTTCCTCACCGCATCCCGGGCTTGGGCTATGGTGGCAAAGGGGCTCTTTAGGGTTCCCGGGTTTGTGTCTTTTCCGTCCGGGGCGACGTAGAATGTTTCACCGGCGAACAACTGGCCGGCAAGGGCCAGTACAGCTAGCGCGAAGGTGGTTTTTATTTTTTGGGTGATCATGTTATAAATTTTCTCATTATTTATGGATAGGTCGTAAAATGACAGCCTTCAAGTTGAACAAAGCCTCGCTCTTTTTTTCGGTCATCTTGAGACTGAATGTGTAATTGGTGATCTCTGGTAAGGTCAAAACTCCAGCACTCAGCTCCTGATACTTTTCCCAACCACCGGTTCCCTTTACTGTGCCTGTGAGGCTCTGCTCAGCAGCTTCCAAGACAAACTGGCTACCACCTTCCTTGGATGCATAAACGAATATAACCTCGAACTTGCCAGGGATCACCACCTCTTGCTTCCAGGTGGCGACATTGTCTTCAGAAGTCCACCACCCCAAGTTCTTGTTTTCACCCTCATATTTGAGGGCGCCGGAACCCGTGATTTCAGCTTTTGTAGCGCTCAATACTAGGTCACCCTCTTTCAATGGCAAACTTGCATCTGGCAACTCGAAGGTTTTGATCGCCCCCGGAGCTGCCACAAGCTTAATGACTGAGCTATACTCGTTGCTACCTTTAGCGGGTATACGAATCAGCAAAGACTTGCCCTTGTTCTCTGCACTCACTTTTTCCTCAGAATTCATGAGCATTACCTCTTGAACGTCTGCATTCAAACCGGCCACGGTTAGCTTGCCATCTGCTGGCCAATCGAAAACGTGTAGATAAATCGTATCGCCTTTTTGAAGCACACGCCCCCAGTCTTGAAGAGGAATGTCTGCAAACTTCGTTTTATAAATCGCCTCACTATGGGTCTTGAGCCAGTCGCCCATTCCCGCTAATCGGTCAAGGCATCCTGGAGGAAACTCTCCCTCGGTCGTCGGGCCAATATTGAGTAACAAGGCACCACCTTTAGAGTTGATATCTACCAGTTTTTGCACGAGCTGTTTGGTCGTCTTCCAGTTTTTATCGTGTTCTTTGTATCCCCACGAGTGGTTGATGGTCCAGCAGGCTTCCCAGTAATAATCAAGTTTTGTGCCAGGTGTGAATTGCTCAGGAGTTCCGAAGTCGATTTTCGAACTGTTGCGTTTACTAACTCGGTTATTGATAATAGCTGTAGGCTGGATCTCGCGGAGGTAAGCATACAGGTCCTCACCATCGGCCATACTCCAGTTCTTCCACCAATCCCCATCAAACCAGAAGATCTGAGTATCGTAGCGGTCGACCAACTCCTTGAGTTGATTCTTCATATATTGAACATACTCTTCCTTAGCATTGGGCCCGGCCCAATCAGGATTACCCCATTTTGTCCAAAAATCACCGCTAGCTGGTTTCTGAGTCGGGTGATGCCAATCGATGATGGAGTAGTAAGTGCCAAACTTTATACCATATTTTTTGCATGCCGCACTGAGCTCTCCCAGCAGGTCTTTTTCAACACCGGCCGCATCTTTGATATCGTACTCGGTGTACTTGGAATCCCATAAACAGAAGCCATCGTGGTGCTTGGTCGTGATGACCATGTACTTCATACCGGCCTGCTTGGCCGTTTTGATCCACTCCTCGGCATTGAATTTTGAAGGATTGAATCGCTTAGCAACCTCAGAGTATTCCGCTTTAGGAATGTCTGCGCCTGCTTGAATCCACTCGGCGTAACCATCGATCTGTTTACCTTTCCAGGATCCTGCCAGTGTTGAGTAGGAACCCCAGTGAATGAAGAGTCCAAATTTTGCTTCCTCAAACCACTGCATTCTAGCACCAAAGTCTTCTTTACTTTCTTTAGCCGCTAGCGGACTTATACAAGCTAACGCAACTGCAGTTGCCATGAGTATGTTTTTTGTTTTTTTGGTGATCATGTTATTCTCTTTTTTTTCTGCGATCATATTTAAAGAATCTGAATTCAGTTGTACGCGTGCTCCCTTGGGAATGGATACTACTTGCCAACTTTGGTTGGCATTAAGCGTCAGGGCATCTTTCGCATTGCGGGCCGATTCTACCAGAACCTTGACCTCAGCATCAAAGGATGTGGGGTTGTAAAGGTTGAGGGTGATTTTTGATCCCTCATGCTCAACCGACTCGAGTTCGATGTTGTCGAAAACGGTGACGTGGCCGGTATCAGTCTGAACGTAGATTCCCGGTATTTCCAACGTAGTCAGCATAAACGCCGTCTCGGGCCAACTGCTGGATCCAAAGAGTGAGCCACCGACCCCATCAGGACCTTCCCAGTCACTCAGGTTTACCCGTTCACACATCCAGCCCGGCTGCATATGTGAGCTCAGTGGACGGTCAGCAAGTGACAGGTACTGAGGAATTCCATGGGCGATATCTTTTATGAGATCGAGTGCTACTTCATCGCCAGTCAATCTCCAGAGCCTGAAGAGAGAATCCCCTGAAAATGTGCAGATACCCGGTGCACCGTGTTTATTCTGAATATTGGCCCATACCGCGCCGGTACTGCGGGCATCATCCAGCCCAAGTGACGAATCGGCAGGGAAGGTATAATCGTATGACACTACCCAGGTAGCAGCCTGCCGAACCATATCTTTGGCGGCTTGTGCCCATTCAGGCGCTCCGGTTTTCTCCAAAAGAGCCACAAAGGACTCCACCAAAGCAAATGCTGCTTCAGAATCCGGAGCAGATAAAATCTCTCCCGGACCACCTGTGGTGATTCCTTTGAGGGCGAATTCATTGTAATACTTTCTTGCAGAAGCTTCGGCTACCTGCAGATAGGTGTTGTCATTAAAAAACTCAGAAGCAAGAACCAGTGCTCCCGGGACAATACCTCCGGATGCTGAACCGCCAATGAGCAGTTTTCCGGTCTCAACATCGACCCATTGACCAAACTGGCCGGATTGTTCCCATAAACGGACAAATGCATCGGCGAGTTTTTTGAGAGCGTTGTTCCATGATTCGGGTACTTCCACTCCCTGTTTCTGGAGTAGATCAAGTTGCTTGATACCAAAGTAGAGCCAGTCACCGCTTTTACGCACCATGTGCAGATTGTGATTGTGCGGAACGTCTACCCCGTCGCTGTAAAACTTTTTGCCGTCGCCCAGCCCCATAAAGAATCCTGAGGGAGCTTGTGTTTTATCAAAGATCATTCCCAGATTGCGCATGGCTCGGGCACGTGTCTCGGCATTACCCTTTGCCAGCATCGGCAGCGACATTATACCGCCGCCAACCCAGCCAATCTGCCAGAGAAAGCACAGTGGTTCACTTGCAGTCTCAAAGGTGGTATGGAAGTTGGGCGCCAATTTATAATAACCGTCCGCCTCTACCCAGTTGTCGCGGTTGTACTTCTCTTCGATAATTTTCCAGCCCGCACTATAGGGAAGTTTGCAGCGAGGTTCGGAGGTATAGAGTGAGCACTTGCGAAGATCGCAAAAACGGTCGAATAATCCCTGCAGTTGTGGAGCTTCAAAAACTGCGACCACAAGCTTGAGGGTGATTTCGTCACCCTCTGACCAGGCGACACCACGATCGTCGCTGGGGGTCTCCTCTTTGCAGTGATTATGGTAAAGCTCCCGCACCGACGGGGCGGTCAAAAGAAATCGGCAGGCGCCTTCTCCACAACGCTCTATCGTAAGTCCGTGGTTACCGAAGCGGGAGCCCTGCTCGGTAAAGAGTAAGAAGCCCTGCTTCTGTGAAGGGGAGTAAAATCCCATACAGGGAACTGATGTATCGCCGGTGGTCTGCTCAATGCGCCCCGAATCCTTGCTCAACTGAGGAACAAATGTCGTGGTGGTCGGCATGTCAGGTCGGAACTCTGACTTCTCCTTCCACATGGGAGGGTATGGCGTGTCATAGGTCTCGAAATTGTTCCCGTTATAGACTGCGCATGGCAGCATCGTATAGTTATCGTCCTGCCAGCCAGCAAACTCAAAGGCCACCCCCACCCCAGCAGAATCGATACTCCCAGAAAGCACTTTGAAGGTCACCTCCAGTTCCAGATATCCGGTACTGCCCACCTTGCTTTCAGATACTTTCACAGCAGACTGCCATTGGGCACCGCCAAAGGAGACGGGCTGATCAGCTTCAGCCGTGGTTTCTTCCGTCAGGCAGTTCCGGTCGTAGCGTCGCAGAACCGGACTCATACTGCCGTCGAGTGAAGCAACTGTTTTCGGCAGATGATCCATTACACTGCTCCTTCAGCGTCAGAAGGTGCCGATGACCTGGCGTCAATTTCGTCACGGATTTCCGCGCAGCGCTTCTTGGTCAAGGGGTAGAACCAGATGGCCGTCATGGCAATCAGGAAGCCTGCCGGTTGAGAGATTACCAGGGCCAGGATCCAGAACTTGATGGTAGCAGGGTCCTGGATATCCAGTTTGCTGTCAAACCCGGAAGCCACCAGAAGAAACCCCTGTAAGCCCATGGCTACTCCAAGTGCCAGTTTGTCAGCAGTACTGAATACAGCGCTGAAAAATGCTTCTCGGCGATGGCCGGAGTGGAGTTCATCCAGATCGCATACATCGGCAAGCATGGAGTTGTTGATCATGGGCATGGTGTTGGTGAATATACCGATCAGAACACCGGTAATCAGGCAGGGCCATTGCATGGAGATCTCACCCAGGAAGGGAAGAGTGGTAGTCAGGAAGGCGCCATCGGCGTCGGTAAAAGTAAACCAGAGGCTCAAGTAAGCCACAGTACTCATGCCCAACAACGTCAGCAGGCATCGCTTCTTTCCTAGGTAATCCGAAAGCTTGGCGATAAGCGGCATTGCCAGAAAGCAGGAGATGTTGATGGAGTTGAAAAAGATGGCCATATAAGCTGACCCAACCTTTTGGTCGCCTTTGATGATGTGGTAGAGAAAGATGTACATGAAGAATATTCCGGTCACCGCCATACAGAACTTGGCTATGAAATTGCTCACCACAATCAGCCAGAAAGGCTTGTTGTGAAGCGTGAATTTTATCGCATCGAGAAAGCGGACTTTCTCTTCTTTTGGCGTATGAACAGCGGTTCCCTCCTTACAAAACAGGACTGAAGGAAGACCCGATAGAACCAAAAGTACAGCAACACCGGCACTGACAATAAGGACACCTTCTGAACCTTTCAGAGCCTGGGCCTTATCACCTTCCACCCACATGCAGAGCGTCAGTAGCCAGGGTGTCAAAAGACCAGCTCCTGAATAGATAAGCTGTCGCCATTTGAAGAGATGCGTACGCTCATCATAGTCTGTGGTCATCTCGTAACCCATGGCGATGTGGGGAACATTAAACATGGTATAACCCACTGCATAAAGAAGACTGATCATAACGGACAGGTAGATAAATATAGACCAGATCCACTCGTCACCGTTCGGGCCGGCGGCAGCCGGAGGATGCCAGATCGTCATGGTTAGGATAGCTGATACAATCAGGCCGGCCAGCATCCAGGGACGCCTCCGTCCCCAACGAGATCTTGTGTTGTCGGACAGGTGACCAATAATGGGATCAGATATAGCATCGAATATTCGAGGCAACGCTACAGCCAGACCGACCATTGCAGCACTGAAATGAAGTCCATTGACGTAAATGACACTGACCAGGCTTACCGTTCCGTAGATGATGATATGATCGGTAGCCCCCCCCATACCCCACATAACCCTCTTACCGGTGGATACATTCTTACGAGATGCACCTTCTTTGCTTACTTCATCTTTAGTCATAATATTTACCTTAGTGCCATTTAGTGATTAAATCACAATTAATTCATCCAAAGTTCAGAACATACCGGTATGCCACGAAATCCTTCTCTAATTGTGACTTTCTCTATATGTTCGGGCTTCATTTCATCGGTGCATGCTACCTTTTCGGAATATATTGGTATCGTTGCCCCCTGCCGGACATAGACCGGCATCCGGGAGAGCTGTGAATTTACATCCCGCAGCCAGCGTTGCCCTGCCAGAGACTCACCCGTCCAGAAATCGACCCATTCGCCCGCAGGTAGATAAATGTCACGTATACCGTCATCACTCATCACAGGTGCCACCATAAACTCTTCTCCAAACATATACTGGTCATCTATATGCCAGCATGTTGGATCTTCTTCATCTTCCAGGATCAGCGCGCGCAATAAAGGCATCCCTGTTTTAGACGCTATCTCTGCCTGTTCAACAATATACGGAATCAGGGCGTAACGTAATTTCCACCAACTCCTGACGGTGTCTGAAACATTCGGGTACTCATAGGGTTCCCGCGGAGATGTCCCATGATAGCGAAAATGAGATGAAAATACGCCAAACTGGGTCCAGCGCACATAGAGTTCATCTGAAGGCCAACTGTTCATAAAATCAGGAGAGCCATGAAAGCCGGGCACGTCGTGGGACCAATAGGAAAAACCCGACAGTCCCAGATGCAAACCACCCTTGAGCGAGCCAGCCATCCCCTCCCAGGAGCTCTCTGCATCCCCGCCCCAGTGAACAGGATAACGCTGACAACCAGCCCATCCGGCTCTTGCCCATACCAGGGCATTCCCTTCACCGTAGAGCTCTTCGCTTATCTCGAAAGCAG
Source organism: Chloroflexota bacterium (assembly GCA_018657655.1). Taxonomy (GTDB): domain Bacteria; phylum Chloroflexota; class Dehalococcoidia; order SZUA-161; family SpSt-899; genus JABMQN01. The sequence continues at coordinate 12,110 of JABHWQ010000216.1, forward strand.
CCTTCTGGTAAAGCAGCGCATAACGGTTGCGAAGCAGTGACGCAGGAAGCGAATGGTAGCTTGCCTGCATCGGAATATTTTCACCAAAATCAGTTTTGATGGCCGCTACACCCATTTGAAGCAGTGGTTTGAGAAGATCGTTCTTATACCAGTTGCAGGCATCGGGATTACTGAAGTCGATGGGACCACATATATCCTGCATGGAAAAATCGGAGCCGGCCTCGGCTGTAGCATCTACGCTGGGAAGATAGCCCATTTCCTCTGCATGAGCCGCCACATCACTCTTCCTCGATATATCGGGGGTCTGCCAAAGCGTTATTCGATACCCTGCTTCCCGTAGCTCGCTGATGTACTGCTCCGGATTCGGAAATTTCTCCTGGCAGAATTTCCAGTCGCATACCCAGTCTTCCTTAAACCATCCTGTGTCAATATGCAGCACATCACATGGAAACTCCTCTTCGCGCAAACGCCGGGCCACAGTCGTGATTTCATCCGGCGAAAAATAGCTCATACGACTCATCCAGATCCCATAACTCCAGAGCGGCACCTCTGGAGAAAAACCTGTAAGTGAGCAGTAGTTGCGCAGCACATTCTGCAGGTTCCCACCGCCAATGAGAAACAGGTCAAGTCGGTCCTCCTCCACCATCCCTTGTGCTGACCGCGTTGAAATGTCGGCAAAAGAGAGCTGCGTTTTAGCGCTGGTGTGGACAAACAGGCCATACGGTCGGCTGGACATATAAAAGGGGACGTTCTTATACGTCCGAGCTGAGTTCACACCCAAACCGTCGGCATTTTCCAGCGTGATAGTCCGACCGGACAGGTCCATCTTTGCAAAGCGTTCCCCTGTCCCTGCAAAACACTCATTGCCGCTGGCCTCAAGGGAAAAGAGTGTGCGCGTTACGGCACCCTCTTTTTCAACATAGGCAAGCGGAAGCGAGTCAGTCACCCCGTGGGCAAACATATCGTAG
>JABHWQ010000105.1 GCA_018657655.1 Chloroflexota bacterium
AACCTTCAGCGCCATTGATTCGTCTGGTCGAGGTTTGATACCGTTCTGTATTTCCAGGGCCTCGTGTTCTAATCTTTCTGCTGTTAATCGGGCAGTTGTCTTCGATGTATACAATACCTTGGATCTTCGCTTGCCCTGATAATCGAACCACTGGATTCGATATCCAGCACGTCCTGTAGGGGATGCGTATTTCTGTATACTTGCCATTTTATTCATTCTCCAGGTTGTTGATGGTTGTAGTGTTGATTGCTGAAACCGGTTTAATAACCGCATTTAGCGATGATTGCGGTATGCGGACTGATCTACCGATCTTGACATAATCAATATCACGAGATTGTATTCTTGCTCGCCAAAACTCCACTGACATGGATGTCTGAGCGGCTACCTGCTCAAGCGTCAGGTACTTTTCAGTTGGTGATCCACAATTCGGGCAGAACTTGTGGTCTTTATTGGGGGCTATCTTTCCCACAAAACCCTCCTAGGGTTTAGCGGTTACGCTCAAAGGCGATTTAGAATGGACGAATCCATCTGTACGTGGTAGGGTCTGGATCAGAAGTGCTTCCTGAACCAAACTTTGATACGCATTCTTAAGGTCGGTGATTCTTTAAACCGTTCATACTCTCTCAACCAGTCGCGATGTATAAGGAACCGTGCTCTTGAGGCCTTGGATGATCGTTTCGATCTGATGTGACCTTTGTAGATCGCTGATCTCATTTGGGATGGACTGATATTGAGAACAGCAGCAGCTTCGGGGACCGTGATGAATTCCTTATCAACACTGGGTAAGCTACTTTCTCTATCTGCATCCCTCAATGCAAACCACTTTTCATGGTCAACACTGGCCTCTCCATCAGACGCCGGTATTTTGATTTGCCAGTAACGTTTAGTCATTGCTGACCTCACGAAGGAGCATTTCGTCTAACCATTCACGACGGAAAAGTAGCTTTCCGCCATTCTCACTGGACCGTGTTGTCTTCAAGCGGCCTTTGGCTATAGCCTGTCTAAGTAGGCTCTCTGAGAGGCGTGTATACGTTTTCGCCTCCGTCAATGTGAACCACGTCTGATTGTTTTCTGTCTGTGTCATTTGAATTCCTTTCATAACACTGTTCCCTCTTTCGGGGTTTGCAGAGGGAAAGTTCATCCGTCCCTCTACTATGGTTATGTCAGCCCTAATGAGAGCTCTCAGGAATTCTCCTTGTTGCTTATGTAAACATGGTATCTGATTCATAGCGTTTACTATGGTAGGTGATACCCCCTCTAACCCATTCTTATGAAGTAAGGCGTTCTACAAGAGAATCAGCGTATATGATGACATCTGTGCGAAGGTGCAGAAGGGGTCTAGATCATCGTCGACACATGTGCAGACCTACTTTTGAGCTGCATGCACGGGGAGTGTTCTACTCAGGGGGCTATCATACTGGCTACCCTGCACAGACAGAACACCCCCTATGCCCCTTATTACGAAATGAGGAGAGCTGTTATCGAATGCTATCAGATCAAGGAAATTGCTTTGGTCTCAACAAAGGGAAGCGCACCGTCATCAACGTTGATACGGACTACCACTTCTCCCTTTATCGCTTGATTGACATGCTTGGGCGGGGCTGTTCATTTTGATGCGAACTCACACGGCGGTACCTAAATCGTTTAGATTCCAGATACACATTATTTGAGATCAGATGATCGCAGCGTGTCGTATCTATAAGCACTGCGAGAAGGGAAGAGAGCCATAGTCCACGGCGTCCTCTACCCCTCTTGCGGTGCATACACACAATGATGGCACTATCTTGAAGAGAGCACCCCCTCTTCTACGCGAACCCACTCTGAGCCCTGTTTTATTGACTTGCCGTAAAAGTATTCCATAACGCTGGAAGCCTTTTCCTTTGACATGCCGTCCAGCAATAGACCCTGGATCCGCATCCTTTCATCATCGGTAAGACGCTGATCCCTTGCAAGCCGAGTAATCGAAGCAATTTGAGGTGCTGTTGCAGCATCACCATTGGTGGTGGGTTCAGCAACTGGGATCTCCTCTGCAGGTGTTGCTTCCAATCCTGCCATGACTGCCAGAAATGATAGAGGGATGCGATAGGCTTTGCCACTTGCCCTGGTGATGGCCATACTCTTTATGGCGTACTCATCGGCATGGGACCAGCGTTCCTCTTTACTACTGCACATCGCCTCACCAGATGCAACGATCTGATTTTGGCGGTATACTGCCACCTTCGCTTCGTATGCAATCTCATCCTCACGATCCAGGCGTTGGGCGAACAAGACTTGAGGGAAGAGTCCCAAACTGGCAGACACTGTCGTCCACCACTCGATCTTAGGGTACTGTTTCCCCCTGATGTTTACCAAGTATCCAGGGCCGGTACAGCGTTGAGCAACAACGTTGACTATTCGTTGTGCTTCAACGAAGGCTTGCTCTGGATCGTGACTAAATAAAGCGGTACCGTTGGCACTCTCAATCGGGCCGTTAGGGTATACCGCGGGCATGACACTTTCTTGTGTTTCCATTCTTAACTCCTGTTATTATTATAGTTATAGTTTACAATAGTCGATGGTCAGCGAATGAGAAGTATTCACCTCCACCGATGATGATATGATCTAAAATATCCACATCAATTGCGGTCAATGCTGTCTCAAGTTTCTTGGTGACTGCACGATCACTGTTGGAAGGTGAGAGTTCACCAGATGGATGATTGTGACATAACATTATAGCCCCACAACCTAGAGCTAATACCATTTCAACTACTGTCCGAGGATAGATTGCCGCGGTGTTAATTGTTCCTTCAAATAAACACTCTGTTGAAATGATCTGATGCTGACTATTGAGAAAGCACACAATAAACTTCTCTCTTTTAGCAGCATCTGCAAAGAAGGCTCTAAAATGATTGGCAGCTTCCCGGGATGACTTGATACGTTCCCCAGCTCTGATAGTGAACCTTTTTACGTATTCGTTTAGAATCTCGCTATCTTTTACAGTTGATAGATTCATGCCCCCTCCTTTCCATTGATTGTATAGCTGAATTTGTGAGGTCTCGTGGTGACCCTCACTCCTTCCGGCTCCTCCCCAGTAGCAAGGACATGCTTCCGAAGAACGGACTTGTCCACTGCTTGCTTTTCGGGGATTGTCCTCGTGAATCGGCCGTCCTTCAGAACAACGTTCTCATCGAATATTGAGATTTCAGGTTGTTGCGCTCTAACCTTGAGGATACCGTTCACTAGCTGTTTTGTAGAATAACCGGATAGATGCATCCAGTTATCCAGGGCGAGGATGTAATAGTCCTTTCGCCGTTGGATCTTGGCAGATTCGGATTCAAACCAAAGATCAATGCGCTCCTTCTGTTGAAGCATACTGGCTTCATTGCCAGCTTGGATAGCATCAAACTCAGCCAACTTTGACAGATAGTAATCAGCATCAGCCTGACTTAGTTTTGGTCGATCCTCCTCACCGGGGACATGAGCCAAATACTCAAGCACAGCTCTGGTATGTTCACATTCACCATCTGGACTCACTTTGGCGATAAAGCACTGACAAGTAAGGCCAGCCTCTGATCGTTTGACTTCAACTGTGTCACCTTCAAACGAACCTCCAACGAGGAAACCCTCATCTGATTCCAGAATGAGAAGTGATTCTAGGTCGATAGTTCTTTGCATGGTTTCCATATCAACTCCTCCCTGGTGAGAGTAGTTGGTGAAGACCAATATGGCGTTCCATGATCTTATTGGGTGGTGAGCCCTTCAATGCTTCAGTGACTGCATTATAGAAACTCCACATATTGCGATCCTCAAAGTCATCATGAGAGGGAGTCAGCCATTCCTTTTTAACAACCGGGATCTGTCTTGGACTTATGATCCCATGACCATACAGCAACCCCGTCAGACGATAGGCGTCATCATCACTAAGGTGGTGTCCCTGCATAAGCTGAGAATCCTCAACGATTCTGTGGAAATTGTGCTGACTGCGGTATATGGTGGTGATAGTGAGCTCTTCCAGATCCTGCCAAACGTTACTCGTGTGCTTCCTGGCAATCGCAATCTCACCTGTTAAGGCGAGATTATCGCAGACAAAGACACTCGCCCCGATGGCAATTCCAACACTCATGGACTTGTCATAGCTGTTTCTAAAACCGATGGATAGACCCATAGAATCACTTCCGTTTCGGTATGTGTGGACTCCAAAGAGTTGGTTACCATCACGGGCTAATCCATACTGAGAGCGGTCCAGCTGATAATCCCTCAGAAGCGTTCCTGACACTTCAGCCAGGTTGGTTGCCAGATCAAAATGACTGACTGGCTTATATGTCGGAGTTTCTTCCGGCAAAGGGATGTTTCGGAGATCATCCAGTGTGCAATAGTCGCCACCGGCGTGCATTAATAGCTGAGTCATAATAAGACTCCTTTCCTGGTTTGTGTTTGATTGATTATGGGTTTGAGGAAGTAGAGGGGTCTTACCCTTCATTCTCTGAAACCCTTACTGTGTTGGTGTTTACGTTGTTTTTTAGAAGGGAAGTGAACCATCGTCGATGCTATTCAGAAGCAAGGTTCGGCTCATTCCCGCGCGGATGATCATCCTACACTGGGGGTTACCCAGAGCAATTATTTCAGTCTTTTTGGAGAGTAGTACTCCGGAAAACTTGTGCAGTTAAAACGAGCTCAACCTTCTAGAAGCGGAGCGACGGCAGTCGTGGAGCGGGAGGACAAGGGAGGCAGTATTTTTCTGACGTGGCGTACACGTTGATCAAAACTCATGTTCTTAATTCAGCTATTTGCATGACCAGTGATTTGCCAGGTCGCCCCGGGTACAGGATCTTGTATTTGCCGTCAGCAACATGAGCATGGCTGACAATCCTCCCAAACTCTGTGTCCTGGATATACAGTCGACGTGACCTTACCAATACGTGGTCAGCCTCTTTCACAGCACGGTAAGCCAGTGAGATAAGATGGTCCTCTGTAAAGACCCCATCGTTGTACAAGGAAGCGACACTCTGCCATCCCCCTATCACTCGGATTGCGATGCCTTCAAACTCATATGGTTGTGGTGTAGAGACAGTTTCAAACACGATACGATCATCTTCACGATGTAATCGATGCCCGAAGCCATAATCAACAAGAACGTCAACTAGTACATCGAAGGTGCCACGTGATCTGCCATTAGGACTGCTGGATATACCTAGGATACCATCATTTGCCTGGCTTAGCACATAGTCATCTTCACCGACAGCCATACCGGGTAACTCCAAATAGCAGATACGCATTAAGTCACGGATAAGGAGTTTCTGAGCATCAGGATGAAATTGACTCAGGGTTCTGCGTACGCGTCCGTGAACCTTCTCAATGCGCTTCATCAAGTCAGTTTCGACTTCAGCTACCGTTGCATTTGATGTCAGCGAATACTTCTCATTGAGCGTACGAGCTGTACGGATACCGTGTCCATAAAAACGTCTCAATTCTCTTGCTACTTCATAGTAGGGTGACCTGGGCGATGTAATGAGCTCCTCTGGGATACTCATCTCCTTGCTGTACCTATCCACAGCCTCGTTTGCCAATGAAAGATGATGATCCGCGAACTGGAAGAGCCTTGTTATCCAGCCATCCTTCGTACGTATTCTTTCACGGTAATTTTCTGGGACGCGATGTAATAGAGCTCGTTCCACTTCAACGGATTCGGACACCAAGTGCTTCCAGAATGAAGCCACCGTATCCATGATTTTATCAACTGTCATATCATCATCCTTCCAATTCAATCGCTGTGCAATGGGTAGTTGAATGTCGTTTATAACGTCGAAGCGTACATCAGATGACTGAATTCTCATCACAGACCATTCTCCTATTTGATTTGGATTACGGTACAGCAGTACACGGTCTCCAGCTATTGGGATGCAGACGAAACCATCATCGTTATCAGCCCCACCATGTAGCTGCATGAACCAGGGAGCATCAGCCTTTGAAAGAAAGAAGGAAGCTCCTTTGATGATGATACAACCGGGACGTACTTCACCACTTAAGTCAGGTGCAACATACCTTCGAATCGCGCCAGGAATCTTGATGCGCAGATTGCCCAACTTCTTGATACTGGAACTATGAAAAGCGTACGTCTTCCTCAACATCACAGGTAGCATGGCCGGGAGATTGTGCACAGCCATTCGCCTGAGACTCCATCTGTCGGCGTACATGCGTGATGGTTCCTGTAACAGATTACGTACATCGTTTAGAACTGCGGGCAGCTTCGTATACTTGGTCTTATGTACAGTCTCGGAGATTGTATCCGAGATCCAGTTCTGTAGTGTATTCTCGGGGAACACTCTTGTACCGAGGTTTATGAGTGACTGGATGTCGAGGTACGCCTCCTCAGATCCATGGAGTACGTCAACGGCAAACCATTTGAGTCCCCTACTGCGGACGATTCGCTTGTACTGTTCGCCGTACAGGATGACATTCGTCTCTGGATGATCGCCTACCTCACCATGTCCTTTAAGGAGTCCTTGCACATCAAGGGCTGTGATCTCCAATCGATCCCCAATTTGAACATTAGGTACACCTAGTACTTCTCTACAATACTGCAGGTCTATGCTAGCCGTCCAACCATCAAGGAAAGCGTCTACTTCCATGTCCTCTAGAATGATCGAGGGCTGCTCCATTGAGAAGTACCTGAAAGGCCGGAGTAATCTACCAATGTACTTTGCCGCTTTCGTTATGTCCTTAGCAGTAGCATCAATGAGCTTTTCGAGTTCAATATCAAATTCAGGTAGTAGACGACCGTATGTACTGGCTTCTATCATTTCCTTATTCGCCCCCGATCCAATAGATACCGACCTCAGATCCATCCACATGCGTAACAAGGCAAATTGTGTCCATGGTGACGTAATTGAAGGCAGCTTTGAGTGCAACTTGGACAGATATGGGTTATCGGTACATGGTGCGCAGTCAAGGTCGGATTCAATTGCGATTCCGATTGCTGAAAGGAATTCGTCGTAATCATGAACGAATGCACCATCCTGGTCCCAGACACGTATTAGTCTTATACCTTCCGCACGAGGAAAGACAAATGAGTGCTTCTGCTCAAGCACATGGTCCATAAGGTCGTCGGGATGGACATTAATCTCCATTGAGCTATAGTCGCCCCATATCAGACGCTGGGATGACGTCCAAGATGGTTTGTAGGTCTCAATTTCGACTCTCGTGAATAGTTGATGTAGAATTGTTGTCATCATGCGCTTGCTCCTTCTGTTATTGGTTGTTATGCTGTTTGGTACTCGAACGACTTGGTTGTTGGTTAACGGTGAACTCATCTGTTCCTCCAAGTTTTAGGTTGTTTAAACAAAAAAGCCCCTGATTTTCCGCCATGGGAATACAGGGGCTTTGTATAGGACCCGGGGGCTCGAAAAGAGCCAAAGAGCCTTGTATCAATTACCTACTAGGCATACGTACCGAGATGGATTTTCGCCTCTATTAAGGCGATTACGGAATATAGGGATAGTAGGGATAGTATGAACCAATTCGAGTAAAACCGATGAACCATTTCAGATTCTATGAAGTTTACCGAGAATGAGCCCAAACTATCCCTACCTTCCCCGAGGTGACAATCAGCGGGAATATCCCTTATGGCATTAATGCGCCATCGTATGGATCATCTAGCTCTAGTCCAACTCCATCGTAAATCATTGCACCGTTTGACTTACGCTTATCGTAGCCCAATTGGCGCATCTGACGACCAAACATAGAAACTGACATGGCATGCTGTCCGCTTCTAATACAATGGTCCCGAAATGTTGCATACAGCTTACTTGCCTTGACACTTTGAGCTGGGTTCTTAATGACCTTCTCATCAAGAAAAACAGCAACAATATCGGATTCTGATCGGTATTCATTTGTCGCAGATTTCACACGATGCGGTTCAGGTAGTCCATTTTTGATCCACAAGTGAGCTCCACGGATAGCCCAGTTCATGATACCCGGAAGTTCCTTAAGGAGTTTGTCTGTAAGCTCAAAGTCTTCGCGGCCTTTGAAGCTCACATCGAAAGGGATCACCTTGATACGACGCCAGATGCCGTTGTCGGTACCCCGGATTTCTGGAAGCGTGTTTACCGCAAACCACAGCTTGAACTTCGGAGTATAGGTAAAGTGTTCCTGATAAAGGAACCGTGCTGTAACCTTATCACCACCCGTGATCATTTTGATCCGCTCTTCATTCAGCTTGCGTGTTTGAGAAGACTCACTCGAGCTGACCAAACGAGCACCAACAAGCCTCGCTAATTCATTCGACTGTTCGTTATTCTTAACTTCGAAGGCAGAGAATGGACTGTTCATTCCATACTCATGCAAAAGATGGAGCAGGGTATCCAAAACCACGGATTTGCCATTACATCCATATCCAGTAAGAATAAAGAGGCATTGCTCACGAGTTGATCCAGTAAGGGAATACCCAATTGCATGCTGGAGAAATGAGACCATCTCTGGATCATTATCCATCATCTCCAGGATCGCATCCTCCCATACCGGACATGTGGCTTGCGGATCATAATTGAACCCGGTGGACTGGTAGTTCATGTCTTCGGGTAGCCCATCACGGAAGGTTGCCGTTTCAAGATCGTAGACACCGTTTTCGAACTGGATCAACCAATCACCACCTTCCCACGCATCTGCGGTGATGGCAATAGGATCGAACGCCTCAGCCACGCTGAGCATGCTATTAAATCGGCTCAGATTCTCTGCGCCGATTGCCCATCTGAGATCTTTTTTCCTTTCCTCATCGGAAGCAACAGCCATAGCAAGTTCTTGCCGTTTACGCGCAACATCTTTCGCGAGGTGAAGAACTTGTTCAGTCTTATCAAGATTCCAGAATTGACCGTTATAGAGATACCACTTCTTCCTGGTATGGTCGTAGCGTGTGGTATTTCCATGCAACTCTGCAAACAATTGGGCGTTTCCATAGTCAGAGCGTTGACATGTTTCGGGCAGCGGTGCTTCAACCGACCGAGCAGTAATATACTTGAAGGCAGAAGTCACCACATTCTCGATTTCCCTTTCTGGCAAGGGTTCCGTAAGGCTTCGGTTCCAACCATGAAGATTCTCCAATACGGATTCCTTCGGGAAGCCACCCTTATGCATGCCTAAGGCGATCTTAAAAGCAGTATCATTCCTGTTTCCTACTCCAGCTTCCTGCTGGATAAGCAGCTGCCAATTTACCAGCTCCTGTTTTTTCTTAGTGTTCCGCTGATTCTGGTCGGCAACCATTATGCTTCGGAATTGTTCAACAAGCGCTGCTGATTCCTGCACGTCATAGTATTCGTCTATCTCAGTCTTTTTGCCTGGCTGTTTAGCAAGCTCAAGAATGGAATCAAGATCTGTATCTAGAATACTATTCACCCGCACTTTGTATAGTCCTGAAGAACCATGCTGAGTGTTTTCAGAGCGGAAGAGACGATTGATATCGTATATCGCAGTATCAAATCCCCAATCGCTCCACTGGGTCTCAACAAACTGACGGTAGTATTTGGGCAACTGAGGCGTTGGTTCTACTTGACCAAACATCGCGATTGGAATAGCAAGATGAAATCCTTTGTTCCCAGAGAACCAAACAGGGATGGATGCTGGTGGGATTTCGTACTCAACATCCAGGTACTGCAAGAATTCCTGAACAGTTTTGAGCCCTTGTTCCAGATCATTGCAATCTAGGTCGAGCGGCAGATAATCTGAGTAACATGATCCATTGTAGCCTCGCACTGAGCCACTTTCATTAAAACGATCTAGATACTCTGAGGTGAAACGAAAAACTGTCTGACCTGTATTAACCATGCTCGGGTCTGAGTGAAATGATTCGCGAACGTCATTTCTATTGTTCCAGCCATTGACAGCTGTGTCTCGATACTTGAATTCAGGGAACACCAGGTGGACTTCTGAATTCTCTCTTGGGGCAGGAATGCTATTTAATTGTAACCCTTCTATTGTTCCTGCATCTAATAGGGTTGGTGTTGGATTGTCCATTTTTGACAACTCCTTTTTGCCAGTGGTTTTGGGGGACTTCGCACCAGCACTGACAATTAACTGGCACCCTGGGGCTCGGCAGCTTATCTCGTTCTTGGCCGAACTCGGTCCCTAGCTTTCGAAAGATGGGACCGTTCCCTACTACTAGTTGTGTCAGTCCAAATCTGCTGAAATGCTATTTAATCCCTCTTTTTCACTAGAAATCAGGTTATCTCACTAGAGATAAATCCAGTCATTTTATAATTAACAATATGTTAGACGAGTTGAATTAATTTGAGGAATGTGATATATATCACATGGAAAAGAGGATTATATAGCCTTTTTCCTATTACGCTTCAGGAATATAGGTGTATCACGGACCATCGTTGAGGATTAATCCGTATAGGAATGATGACCGGTCAGGAACCCGATTAATTCTCTTTCAGGTTTGTTAGCTGATCGATAGAACTAGCAACGATGTACTGAGCAGGAGGCTCCTGGACCTGCAACGCTTTAAAGTGCTCCCGGCCACAGTCTATCTTTGCTTGCTCAACGGGACGCAATCCGTCAGCAAAGAGAGTGGATTTGGTCTCAACAACGAAGTATAATCGTTCTTCTTCTCCTTCGTCGACTAATACTGCCCAGTCAGGATTATAGGTACCAAGGGGAGTTGGCACTGTAAACCATCCAGGAAGTTTGGCATACACCTTTACAGAATTATTCTTTTCCAATTCAGTGGCAAAGGCAGATTCAATATCAGAATCATAAACAACTTGTTCATAGACGGATTTTTCGACATCGAGTAGATTCTTCAAGTAACCAGTCAATTCCTGTTGCTCAAATAGCTCTTGTGCATAAAAATGACTATCCCCAAGTCGTTGATATTTAATGCCATCAACTATAACCAGTCGCTTGCGACGGTTAATTGCTTCAGCGGCCAATTCTATAAACTGTTGAGGATTCCGTTTAAAATCGTTTAGCCGCCCACTATCAGTTAATATCCGATAGATACTCCGCCGAGTGAGTTGAGTCCGGTCCTGAAGATCGGTAAGCAGATCTGGCAATTCTATGTCAGCTTCATCTAGCACAACCGTCTGAGCCCCTGCACGTTCGGTTGCTTCAATGCCGGATTTTCCGATAGCAATATCGGCTTTACGCCACTGGAGACGGGTTTTTGGGATAGCTGGAGCATCCTGAAGAGCTTTAATACAGTCCTGTATCAACTTTTCATTATCGAAATGGACTCGATAGGTTGTCTTGTGCTTCATGCGATCCCAAAGCTCTTTGAACTCCTCGCCCTGAAGTATCGCTTGCCTAGGTCGGATTTGACGTCGTTCATTGGCATTCTTGATCACTAGACGACCAGCCAACTTCTTCAGAATCTGAGATATTTGCCCAAGATGTTCCGCGAAAGGTTCTGATACCTCTAGAGTGCCTTCCTTCAGTGCCTTTTTAAGTGCATCCTGCACCTTCCCCCTCGTGTCGATGTACCCTTGGGCTTTCAATTCTTCCCATAGTGCCTTCGATCGATCATAACCCAATGGGGCCGCATTCCCATCATTGCCTTTGACTGCAATTGCAGCGAAAATATGATCTTCAACAACGCCAAAGTGGATCCCCGTTTCCACCTCAATTTCCTTTTGCAAATTCTCGGCAAAGTCCTCATAACTCTCAGTGGCAATTACAGTGAGTGTATTTACATCGAAGCCCCGTAATCGTTGTCCTTCCTGATTCACACAGAGTCGCAAACCTCGACCAATGGTCTGGCGTCGTTCCCTCTCGGTTCGAATGTCTCGCAAAGTGCATATTTGAAAGACATTTGGGTTGTCCCATCCTTCACGCAAGGCGGAATGCGAGAAGATGAACTTTAGCGGTGTCTCGAATGAGAGTAGTTTTTCTTTTTCCTTCATGATGAGGTTGTAGGCACGCTCAGCACTATCGCGATTGCTCTGGTTATTCTCAGCTGTGTCTGTCCAGCCGCCCTTTTTATCGATTGAGAAATAACCGTTGTGCACTGCTTCTGCAGCGCTCGTGAGGTCAATATCCTGGAAAAGGCTATTGTATTCTGGCAATTTTGCTGCTCTTTGATACTCCTGTTCGAAGATGAGTGCATATTCGCCTTTAATCTCGCGCCCCTCCGAATCATACTGTCTATATTTCGCTACCTCATCAATGAAGAAAAGAGTCAATACCTTTATGCCCTGAGACCTCAGTCGTTTCTCCTTATCCAGGTGTTCATGAATCGTACGGCGAATCATTTCCCGCTGAATTGCCATCGCATCAACATCACCCCACGCCTGACCTGGTTGAAGAAACAGGTCATCTCCAGGGGTGCGGAGTTCCATATACTCATTTCCCTTTTCGACACGAATAGTCCCAATGCGGCAATCGGCATAGATGGCACGACCAGTTGTCTGTTCCAAATTATCGCCATCCTGGACCATCACTTCCTTGCGTTTTACCCCACTGGCTGTTTCCACATCCGCCTCGATCTTTGCAGATATGACATTTCGTTTTTCGTTTACTGAAACTAATCGCACAAATGGTTTATTGTATGCATGTTCGACTGTTGCAGACGCTACTTCGATCTGTTTGACCAGCTTCTGGTCGTAAGCATCCACTGCATCCAGCCGGTAAACCATGTGGTGTTTGTTAACGTGAGTGGCAGAATATCGCAAAGTGCATAAAGGGTTCATAGCGTCAAGAGCTGCTTTTCCTCGACCCTGAAGTCCGCCATCCACGCTTTGGGGTTCGTCCACTATTATGATGGGACGCGTTGCCCGGACGAGGTCGATGGGCTTCTCACCACCAGTCTTTTCACTATTCTTATAGAGGTTGTTTACATCCTTTTTATTAATAGCACCAACTGTCACAACCATGATCTGGATATTTGCACTCGTAGCGAAGTTCCGTACTTGGCCCAGTTTGGTTGAGTCGTATTGAAAATAGTCATAGGGGACACCCGCGTAGAGACCCTTCAAGTGCTCCTCGGTCATCTTTAACGATTTGTAGGCACCCTCTTTAATAGCTATTGAGGGCACAACAATAACGAATTTGGTAAATCCGTAACGCTTATTGAGCTCGAAGATCGTACGCAAGTACACGTACGTTTTTCCTGTCCCAGTCTCCATTTCCACAGTGAAATCACCAGATGTTAGCTGTCCTGCTGGCGGGATTCCGTTGCGAAGTTGGATGTCCCCTAAATTCTTTACAATCTCGTCGTCAAGAAGAGTCAACCGATTTCCAATGCCCAAGTCACTTTCGGCAAAGGCTAAGCTTGTTTGTTTAGCCAGAACATCTCGTGTGACTGTGAACTCGGTACGACAGAGTTCTTGTCCTCGAAACAGGTCGCAGACGGCCTCGATTGCGTCGTGTTGAAAGTCGAGATCCGGTTCGAAATGTAGCTTCATTATCAGAGGCTCCGCACGTTGACGATGCCATGCTGATCGAGGATAGCAACAATATTCGTTTTGGCAACATCATTAGCAAATGCACTATCACGAAAAACACATGTTGTATCTCCTGCTGGATCTAACTTATTGAACCAGTCTACAATTCCTTGACCGAGTGATTCTGTTTCCTCCATACTAATATCTTCAGATAAGCAAGCGATCAGAACTCCACCTCCAATAGCATGAACATTCTTACCAGCAATTTCCTTGGTGTCTATAGGTACACAAAGATCTAAGCCTAATTTAAGAAGCAATTCATATAGAATATCAGCCTCACTCCGATCCGTTTTTAGGTGTTCTACCGATTCTTCGAGCGTTTCCGGGATGTCATCGCTCTGCGAATTCCACTCCTTGATATTAGTTGAGTCGAGCTTAAACACTCGGAAGCCCAGAGCACCGGGGAACAATGGATTTTCATCCGTAAGCTTCCTCGCGGCAAGCCTTAGTCGCTCCTTCGTTAATTCTGCAATATTTAGAGGTAACCCTTTCTCTTTACAGTAATTCGCTGCAATCTTTTGACTATTATTACTTGGATCAAGAGCTTCAGGTAACTGTACAAGGATATAACTACGACTCCCTCCATCAATAGCATTTTGATTCATAACAGCTTGACCAAATGTTCCAGACCCAGCAAAGAAATCCATAAAGATACCATCTGTTGATCGATCCCCATTAACCACAAATGAGATAAAGTATTGCATTAATCTTAGTGGCTTTGGAAAGTTAAATACTTTTACCGGGAATAGTTGTGCGAGTTCCTTAGTCCCTTCCTGGTTGAAAGGTCCATTCATCAATGATAGTGGCTTCCCAAGTCGTTCTATACCATTCTCATCACGAAGGTACTGCTTTGCTCGCACACTAAATTTTCCACGCGATTTATTAATAACAAGCTCATTATTTGCATATGCACGCAGAGTTCTCTCCTTGGCCCAAATCCATTGTTTTTCAGGCCATATTTCATCTCCCTCGTGCATGATTGGGTATACCAGATTTGGTCGTTCGTCTTTACTAGTAGTTGCCAGGGGCTGAGTCAAGTATCCACCCCTTACTTCATACTTTTCATCCCTCAATTTGTAGTCTGCTCTCTGCTCATCGTTTAGTGGTGCAGCAATATCCTGGATTGGTTCACGGGAGTAGACGAGGATGTATTCATGAACATTTGCGAACCCTCTCGTTAGAGCTCCGGATCCATATTTATTTTTCCAGACAATGCGCTCAATAAAGTTCTCTTCCCCAAAGACTTCATCACAGATTTTCTTGACATGATCTACCTCAGTCTCGTCAGAAGAGACCAACAATAGCCCCTCAGGTTTCAAAAGTGATTTTGCCACCTTAATTCGAGGATAAATCATGTTTAGCCAATCGGTATGAAATCTTCCGCTCGCAGCCTTATTACTACTTAAGGTTTTACCACCCTGAGTTTGCCCGACAAGCTCATGATAGTTGCGAATAGTATCCTTGAAATCATCAGGGTATACGAAATCGTTGCCAGTGTTATATGGTGGATCTATATAAATCATCTTTACTCTACTTGCATAGCTTTTCTGGAGGAGCTTTAGAACTTCAAGATTGTCACCTTCAATCATCAGGTTTCGAGTATTTTCCCAATCTAGACTTTCATCAACGCATGGTCTAAGCGTCCCAGTCGAAGGCGCAAGTGCTAGTTTGCGAGCACGTCGTTTTCCATGCCAATTAAGGCCATACTTCTCTTCCACATCTGTAACGGATTGATCACCTACAAGTTGCTTGAGTGTATCAATGTTTAATGTGATACCATCAGGTCCCTCGGAGATTAATTCGGGGAATAGGTCCTTTAGCGTAGAGATGTTTTGAGAGACACTATCAATTGACCTAGTCTCTGGATCGTTGGCTACTATTTTCCTCATCAATTCCTCCGATTTATAATTTGGATAGTGCGGAGGCATGGGCTGCCTTTACTCGCTTCAATTCCATATTAAGTTCTATTTGCCGTGCTATCTGCTTCTCTTTTTTCGCTATCGTGCGTAGCCGCAAAATCTCTATCTCCAGACGTGAACACTCTCGTAGCGCATCTCGCCGTGCTGTGGCTTTTCCAGAATCAGCATAAATGGTGAACTGACCGGTCAGAGCTGCAGCGTTGAAGGAAATCATCGTGTTTAGCCATCCCTCATAAAGGCGGAAAACGTTTGAATGCGGCTGACGCTCAAAACTGAGAGCATAGCTAAACTCATCTATAAACGTGTTCTCAAATCCGCTCTCCCATTCAGCCAAAACCACTTCTTCTTCTAGAACTATCCTGTCTGCCTCGCTTTGAGACCAGCGCTTGTGTGCTGCCGAGATTGAAACTTTTCTATCGTGATCAGTCATAAGTACAACAGGGTAAGGAACAGCTCTGTGGACCAGTTCCATGAGGCGATCCGCCTTGGCTCCAGCACGTAACTTGGACTGCAGCACTGCGATCTCCAAGTATTCTCTAACATTATCCCGGTATTCAGGAATGCCGGTCGTCGTGGGCTTCAGAACTGCCACCCAGAATAGTTCCTCAATACCATCATTGATGTGTCTTTTATCAGCAGGTGTGGGAGCACCGTTTTCAAGTAGAAGCTTCTTAGGAACCCGCTTCTGCACGAGCGAAGAGGCAGGAAGATTCAGTGAGGCAAGCAATCCTTGGATTTTCAATCGTCAGCCTCCGAAAGTACTACTAAATAAGCCAGTACCTCGAAGTCGTTGGTGCCAGCAAACTCACCCCTTAGTGCCGTTGTCCCGCCCGGATTAAACAGACTTGCCATGGCACGCTCTTCATTCTTGCCCACTACAGACGAGACAGCTGCAGACAGTAGTTCTTGTGCTTTGCGCATCTCTCTACCATTTTTTGTAGTCTTATCAAATCGTGCACAGGCACCTGCGTCCGGTATATCTCGGCCAATACAAAGACGCTTCACTCTATCGAGAACCCGCCTTGCCTGAGTATAGGGTAAAACCATAGCGCCATCATCGCCAATATGTACTAGGTAATGCGGTGCTAGTGGGTACCCCCGCTCAGTAGTTAGTTTGATTGCATCCCCTTCTGCTCTTAAACAAAACACGATTCCTGGTGGGATATCTGCTTCATCTGAAGTAGTAACTGCAAAGCTGCCTATTGGTAATTCGTCGAGGACTCCAGGATGCTTTTTATTATATTCCGCCAAGTCAATCCGAAAGTCCGTAAGAGTTAGGTCCGCGATGGACACACCTGAGGAAAGGTCTTCCAAATCTATGACCACATCTTGAAGCTTAAGAAGCTGGTTACGACGATACTCAAGATCGTTCATTTGGTTGCCAGACTGTTGCTCAATCAAGTTTTCCTCACCAGTTGCTGAGATATCAAGCAAAACCATTCGGCCACTCACACGCTGCTCTAAATTGATGTATTCCTCTAGCTCCATATTGGGCCAGAAATTCACAAGCTGAATGTACTCATTTGGTGAACCAATGCGGTCAATGCGACCAAAGCGTTGGATAATCCTGACTGGGTTCCAGTGAATGTCATAGTTTATTAACCAGTCACAGTCCTGTAAATTTTGACCTTCAGAAATGCAATCGGTGGCGATAAGCAGATCTAACTCACCCTCATTAAAGTATTCTTCTGGTCGCTCCTTTGAAAGTGGCGAAAATGCGGACAGTATTGAACCAAAATCTTTCCGAAGCTCTTTACGAGTTGTTTGAATTCCACCCGAACCAGTGACAAGTGCAGTATCAATATCCATTTGTTTCTTTGCCCAGGGTGCTAGTTGATCATAGATGTATCGGGCTGTATCCGCGAAGGCGGTGAACACAATCATCTTCCTATTGTTCGGATTAATGGGACTTTGGGCTTTACTCTCAATCATCGCTTTCAGAGCTAAAAGTTTGGAGTCCCGTTCAGCAGCTACCTGTCTCGCAGCAGAAAGGAGACCTGCCAGTCGATTGCGGTCTTCGGCAAGATCCTGTTTCCAACGAATGATATCCACATCGTGCAAAAGCACTTTTACCTTGCGCCCCACCAGTAGGCTTTCGAAAGCAGGATCATCAATATCTACGTCCTCAATGTCAATCTCCTCTGTGTCCTCCTCGTGGTTTTCTATCCGCTCCAGTGTTGCCTCGACATCCCTGAGTTGGCGCTCTATCGTAAGAGCAAACGAGTGAACCGAACTTTCCATTCTTTTAAGGACATTTACTCTTAGAAGATGAATCAGACTCTCTTCTCTATCCACCTGGCGGAAGAACCCCGTACCCCCTTTGACTTCTGTGCTGTATTTCTTGTCGTACACTTCCTGCTTGTGTGGAAGCACATAGCGAAGAGGTGCGTAGGCGGACAGGTTCAGCTTTCTGATTTCAAGGTTTATGTCGGCGATAGGTGGAAATTCACCTGCTATGTCTACATCAGTTTTAATGTTTATGGGTTTTAGGCGATCTGGGAAGCGCCCTGTTTCAGCTATTCCGTAATACTTCTCAATATGCTTTCGTGATCTAGCTATTGTCAGAACATCTAGCAAAGTAAAATATTCAAACCCAAGCATCTCAATTAAACGCGAAGGGATTCGTTCGCTATCATCTAAATCAAGCCACCGATTGAATTGCCGTTGAGCTAAACGTGTTACACTGTCGATACTTCCAATTCCGTGATCGATAAGAGCGGTATCATCACCCTCAGTCACGAATGCAAGTTGATTGCGCAGATCTGCTAGTCGATTGTTAACGGGTGTTGCAGATAGCATGAGTACGCGTGTCTTCACACCCTCTTTGATGATTCTGCGCATGAGACGATCGTAACGCGTTTCACCGCCTTGACGAGGTGTACGCTTATTGCGGAAATTATGTGATTCATCGATCACAACTAGATCGTAATTCCCCCAATTGATGTGTGAAAGGTCTATATCGCCGGAATATCCAGTATCCCTTGACAAATCTGTATGATTGAGAACATCATAGTTAAAGCGATCCGAGGCCAGTATGTTGCGCTTGTCATTAGCCTTATACAGGGTCCAGTTGTCGCGTAGGCGCTTAGGACATAGAACAAGAACCCGGTCATTCCGTAATTCGTGGTACTTAATAATAGCCAAAGCCTCAAATGTCTTCCCCAGACCTACACTATCGGCTATGATGCAACCACCAAAACGATTGAGTTTATCTATAGCGCCTACTGCTCCGTCCCGCTGGAATTTGAAAAGCTTCTTCCAGACGACAGTATTGCGAATACCCGTCGCACTCTTAACAACCTGTTCTTCGTCTAGTTCATCGCCCTTATCGCGAAAGATGTAGTGCAAAATAGATGTGTATATAAGAAGAGGATTTTGATGCTCGGAGATCTCTTTCAAACTGTCGATTAAATCCTGATTACCGTCCGAATGTGTAGAGAGAGCATCCCATTGTGTGTCAAACCATTGGCTAAGCATCTCGGATTCTTCCGGAGTCTCAGATACTTGGATTAGTTTCATGGGATTACCAGGAACAAGACCCAGGCCATCAGTACTGAACTCTAATGAGCCGAGAAGCGCTTGGACGGGCTGACCACTTGAGCTACGAATTACGAAGGTACCCTGGGGGATGGGACTCATTGATCGGCGGATCTCTGCCTTGTTCACAATCCATTTCAGGAGCTGGTTAGCTAGCCATCTCGTTTGCAAGCGATTCCTATTTGGTCGGTCTGCTTCCGTTCCAAGAAGCTCCAGGTCAGGGCTATTCTTGGACAGTACTAGGCGACACCCCTCCAACTCCTGCACCTCTTGCTGTATTTCGTTAAACGCAAAGAGAGATATGGTTGGGGAAAGGATATCGAGATGATGGCCACTATGTATCAGTGGACGAATGATATTAATGACTCGATCTGAGCCTGTATTTTTAACTAGTTTCACTGGCTGGTTCCAACTTTTATTTGGTGAATTTGATTCTTTTCAGTATATATACTCAGCAAGGATTCCTCTCCAAACAAAAATGGTCCCCACGACCTTTCCAGATGAATCGTGGAAGTTAGAATTCACACAACACTATTCAAGCTAGGAAAAAGGGTGCTGGGCTCGAAACGATCAAAATGGAGCTAATCCGGAATACTAATAATCCCTACATGACAGCAATGATTTTAGCCCAGAATAGGTCGACTTTGAATCAGCTTGGGCAATTAGCGATGTATATATTTGATTATTATAGATTTATGATCGGAATACGGAGCCTTCATTTAACCATTATTCACTCCCAAATGAGCACCCAGTGCACAGGACAGATTTTAGACCACTGTAAAGTGCTGATTATCAAGCTATTACAGAATGCAACACGGGGATTAGTTATCCCCTTGTATGGCAAAAACCCCCAGCAAATGCCAGGGGTTTTCATGTATGTCCAACTTTTGTCAGGCTTACTTCAAGTATAACATCTTGATCGTCTTGGTATATGATCCTGCTCTGAGCCTAGTCAGATAAAGTCCTGTTGAGACTGGGTGACCATCATCGTTCATGCCATTCCAGATATGCTCATACCAACCTGCAACTTGGGCACCAGATTCAATCGTTCTCACCGTATTTCCACGTATATCGTAGATAATCATGGAGACCTCTGAATCCTCCGGTAATCCATATCGGAGTGTTGTACTCGGATTGAATGGATTCGGATAATTCTGGTCAAGGATAAACTCTGTCGGTAATGCCACTGTCTCAGCTATTGAAACGTACCCAACAGTAAACTTGAATGTCTCTGATTCAGTTGTGAGTGAGTCGGTATCTGTAGCTACCACTCTCCACCAGTACTCAGTATCAGTGGCTAGTGCCTCAGTCAGATCGAGAGCGACATCTACCTCCGTATTTGCATCGAACACTACATCCACGAAACTGGAGTCCGATGCTATCTGAATAGTATATGTAGCATAGTCCATAGGATCAGGATCAACTGACGGCACCCATTCAAATGAGGGCATATCAGATAAGCCTGCAACATCATCTTCAGGTGCAATTAATGCGAAGGCACCTGGAGCTTCAGGAACTAGATCTGTCCAGAAGGTTACTTCTTCTGAATGTGATATACCATCCGTTTGGTCCATGGCTATCACTTCCCAGAAGTATTGAGTGTTATCTTCCAGTTCACTGGTGACAAAGACCGCATTCGTGTCCGTTAGAACAGAGTCAAACTCAATACCATCTCCCCACCAGTGCATTTCATATGATACCACATCACCCGGATCAGCATCCATAGCTGGACTCCAGACCATTTCGGGAGTAAGGGTCAAGACCAAGACTGAATCAGGTGTTATCAGCTCGACCATGGATGGAGCATCATTCCCTTGATTAATAACAAAACTCTGGAAACCACCAACATTATACGTTTCGACATCTGACCAATCCTCTGCAAAAACTGCCCAGTAATAGGTCATGTTATCGTCTAGTTCCCATTCGAGGGTAATTGTGGTGTCCTCACCTGACCAGAGCGTATCCATGTCTTCAGGACTATTACCCAATATTAGGTGATAGCCAAAGCCATCATATAGATCAGGATCATCACTTGATTCCCATGTGAATGTTGGTGAAAGAACTGTCAACACTTCAGCATCAGTTGGAAGCAATAACTCAAACTCTGCAGGTGCTTCGTTCTCTGCATTGGTCCAAAAGGATGCGGTGTCAGAGAAGGTTACCCCACCAGAATCATCAATAGCTGATACTGCCCAATAGTAAGTCTG
>JABHWQ010000326.1 GCA_018657655.1 Chloroflexota bacterium
ACTACGCCCGTCAGGATATGTCACCTGACCATCTTCGCTTTTGACCTCGGTGGATACAATTCGCCACGTACCGACTACCGAGCCTTTCATCATAATCTACGATGAGCCTTCCGGCATCTCCAATAATTATCGAAACGCATGAAGGATAGCCGCAGTATCATAATACTGCTTGTGACTAACGATTTTGCCATTCTTCACCCGGAAAACCAGTACCCAGTCATGATCATACTTCTTACCGGTTGCTCGCACCACACACTGGTTCTTGCCCTCAACCATCACCCTATCCCCCTGGGCAACCAACGCATGAGTATCCATCACATACGGTTGCACCACCCCCCACATATCCTGAATAAAGTCCACTACGCCCTGACGTCCGTGGCGAGCCTTGGCCCAGCTAATTTCGGGTGGGGGATTCTGACTCACCGGGGATTCCCAGTAAACATCCTCATCCAGCGTCTCCAGCGCAGCCGGCAGCTTGCCAACCCCGATCAAGCTAATAAACTCCTGTACCACCTGCAAGTTCCTTCTTTCGGTTGCATCCATGATTCCCTCTTTACCCGGACTTTTTCCAGGTCATATGAGCCCTATGCAGTTTGATCCCCTCTAATAGTAAAGGACTGACAAGTGTTAACCTCTCACCTTCAATCTTGATACTACGTTCCTGTTTTAGATCATTCCATTCAATATGAATGCTGTTCTCAATAGTATGAATGATCTTGTCACCACTTAAAAGTTCATACCGTCCACTGTAAGCCCCGTAGGTTTCAAGGGCGATAGTATCCCCATCGGTTGATTGGAACAGGGTCCCATCAGCAGGTATGTTTTGAATCGACATACGCCCGTCCTCTAAATATGACAGCATTCCCTGCGGCTCCTGCCCCAATGGATAACTCGTTTGAGCGTCAACACCCACGAACTTCGATGATACAAGCTTCCACGTTCCGACAACTGATTCACGTTCAACTCCGGTTTTCGTTTCCTGAATCTCATCCAATTCATTAACAATGCTCTCTTTAAGAGCCTGCTTGCTCGGCACTGGAATAGGTTGACAGCAATCCAGTTCCGGATCATACATTAGTCTGTAGCTACCAGCATTACCCACTCTAGCTGCTGCTTCAAAACCACGCAACAGATAACTGCATTCATCGTTGAAGCATATGTACATGAAATCATTGGTCCAAGACGTAAACATAGTTTGGGGCACTGCCCATTTCTTAAGCTGCTCACCACAATGGGGACAGATCATGGTATTCTTAATCTCTTTTTTCCGTTGTTCTATTTCTTCTTTGCTTGGCATTTGGTCATGTTCAGACATGATTCACCTCACCTCCCTTTAAAAGCTCCACCTCTAGGCTATCACATTCCTTAATATTCAGGGATAGCATTCATCGTTTTTGTTCGATTTCACTCTCAGTTTCAGTATCAGTATAAGGCCCCTCTACCCAATAGGTTTGCTTGTGACCTTTACTCTGATAGTATTCCATCGTATTGATGGCCTCTTCTTCTGCAACGAAAGTGGTCATCAAAAACCGGTTTCCATTATCATCCTGGCGCATCAGCTGCCAGTGCGGCTTCTGATTGTTCATTGGTAAACTTCGGTTGGGAATATCGGGAATCAAATCATCAATGGATTTCTCGGCAAGGTTCTTTTGAGAAGCATACAACTCCCGTCAATAGTGTAAGAGTGCCCTCGTATCCATGAATATCAGCTAAAGCGGAGGTAATTCGTTCACTAAAGCGAATCTACAAAATCCGTGGTGAATTTGGTAACCGCTTCCCAGTTGGTATATTCGTATTCGTTTTTGGTGTAGGTATCGGCACCCACTCTCCTCGCTACAAGCTTGGCAGCAAAACGCCGCACGAAGTTGTAGTAAGGATATCGTAAGGCCCCGGCAAAGGCCGCCGTTTTTACCGGCTTCAATCCGGTATATTGGATGAAGTCATTAAGGAATTTATCTACCTGTTCCTTGTCTTGAGGCTTGGTTCCATATGCACTCAAGCAAACGCAGAAATAAGCGCAAGGCATGCTGTTAAAAGCAGCTTCGTTATTTTTAACCAGCTTTCGTATGGATATCTGGTGCACACCCAAGTTAATAGACGTACCGATTATTGCCGCATCAAAGTCCTTCGGCGTAAAATCGTCCGGAAGCTTATTGCCCTGAGCTTCTTCCACATCATGTCCCCTCGACCGCACAACCTCAGCAATGTGGTTGGCCACTTTTCGCGTCTGCCCATAGTTTGTCCCAAAGAGTATCAATATTTTTGCCATTAAATTCCTGTCATTGCAATCGTTTTACTTTACATCATCTAAGACTATATCAACTGCACTTCGTATAGCCACACCCATAACAGATATGGCATCCTTCCTGATAAACCAGCAATCCGCTACACTCGGGACACTGCCCCCCCATCACTCCACCCTGGGTAGAAGTTACACTCGACGCGATATATTCCGTCGTTTCATAATCGCCATCTCCATTCAGTGGGGTACGAGGCAGCTTATGATTCATTTGACGTTCTAACACTGTACCAATAGCATCAGCACACGAAAGAACAGCATGTCCTCCGGCCCAGGCGATAGAAGGGCACCTGATACCCTTAAGGTTTTTCACAACCGACTGTACACTAATCCCCGCTCTTAGCGCCATCGAAGTTAATCGAGCAACCGCTTCGAGCTGCGCTGAAGCACAGCCACCTGACTTACCCAGGCTGGTAAAGACCTCGCAAACCCCCCCTTCGTCGGAATTAACCGTTATGTAAAGCGTGCCGCATCCAGTGGTCATCTTCTCTGTAACACCAAAGGTAATAGAGGGCCTTTCTCGCGGCGCCATTCTACCGGGCTCTTCCGGTATCTCGATTGCCTCTTCAGTCTTGCCGGCAATATTGAGCACCTGTACATCCCGGCTGCCATCCCTATAAATAGTGATGCCTTTGCAGCCCTCTTTG
>JABHWQ010000156.1 GCA_018657655.1 Chloroflexota bacterium
AGATATTACCCTAATTTACCACTCTGCCGTCTGGTGGCTCTGCTTCGCCTGAACCTGTTTTCCTACCGAAATCTCTGGGATTGGCTCAATGATCCCTTCGAAACTCCTCCCAAACTGCCTGACCCCCGGCTCAGCATGGTATTTTAGACAGCATCCGTTATTTCAATCTGCCAACACTTTTAAAGGGAGGGGTGGAAAGCGAAAATCGTACAAGGAGCTATTTCTTAAATACGAAAAACCTATCCAAAACCAGGTTTTCAAATTATCTTGGACAGGTATGATATTGAATATTATATGGCCTATTTATGCGTGTCAATTACTGACAATTTGTACGCATATTTCTACGTATTTACCGTTATTTCCCGTTTGATCTTTGAGAATATGAGGGTCTACCCCCAAGACAATTACGGGATAGCACCGTATATTTTATCACTCCCTGCAAGCAAACTATGCGCATCGAGACGTCTCAGGAGGCATCAACGCATGACGCTACGAATCAGTGGAAAAACTTATTACCGAACCTCTGAAGCTTGCCGCAAAGCCGGTCTGAGCAAAGCGACTCTCTTCCGATGGCTCAGGGCCGGGACTATTCAAGACGTGGAAAATAAGGATAGGAACGGAAGGAGACTATTCACCAGTAATGATATCAAAAGAATCAAATCCGAAGTTACAAAAGTCTCCAGAAACGCAAACTGAGCACCAACCTAGCAACGAGGATTGACATTCAATGGCATATTTAAGCAACACCTCCGAACTCCACAAACGGAAACAAAAACAAAACCCGTATACTTCCCAACCGGGTAAGGAGGAATAATGGCTTCTATCTACTTCGCCGGAACCTACAAGCCGATGATGTGCGGGATTGCCGACTACACGAGCTATCTTACGAGAATGATATCCGCCGGAAAATGGGGAGTACTTTCTTTTGACCTCAAGAAATACGGTGGGCCACGAACACAAAACAACGGACTAGATACGGATCGAGTTTGGTATGGCATTCCCGGGTCTTACGAGTTCTCTTCCTCACACATCCGCCAAGGTTTAGAAAAGCTCGATGCGGATAATGACGATTCCATCCTATGGCTTCAACATGAGACCGGCATCTGGTCAGATAACCAACAATTGATCACGATGCTCAAAGAACTGAATATACCCAAAGTAGTGACCTTCCATACACTACATTTCCAAAGTACCGAAACCCCAAGCGGTCTGCGTCAACAACAATTCGATTTGCTCCAGAAACTATTGCCTCACGTTGATGCTATCACGGTTTTCAGCCGAGGTGTTTACCATGCAGTCACCTCGGCATTCCCTGAATACGCTTCGAAAGTGCATGTATTAAAACATGGCATACATTCATACCCGGATGTATATCAATTGAGCCGTGAAGAAGCCAAGGAAAAGTTACACGATTTCTTGCTCTACGAAGCCGATATCGATCAGGAAACAAAGGAAAAACTGCACACACAACGCACATTCCTCGATCCCAACACTGTCGTGCTTGGGCAGACCGGATTCTTATGCCAGTTTAAACAATCCGAATCACTTTATCTCATGAAAGACAACCTGCAAAAAATGATCCCCAACAAAAACATCGTGGCGGTGCGTATCGGAAGCGCGCGAGACGACCATCAAAAACAATATGCTCAGAACCTACGGGAACAACGCGTTGACTCAAACAAGTATCTGATAGAAACCATGCTTCCTCAGGATATACTCCCGCTTGCCCAGCGAGCATTTGACATCAATTTCTGCTGGCCAAGCGAATGCACTCAAAGTGGTATCTTGGCACACGCACTCGGAGCTGGAGCAACTATCGCCGGACGCGACCTGGAAGGAGTCGGTGAAACACTTGAAGAAGCAGGTCAACTTGTTGACACGGATTTACTGAACTTACTCTTGAGTGTCAGAGATCTGATACTAAATCCAAAGATCGCCTTAAAGGCCGAAGAAAAAGCCCTGAAATATGCTATTGAACTGTCCTGGAAAAGACAGGCACTAAAGCATCACAAACTGGCTCAAAATATACTGCATCCGACGCCTTCGTGGATACCATCATTCCTTAACCTGAAAATCCATTCCAGGGCTCAAATGGAACCCAACATGGTTAGGGTATAGTCTCAAACATGAATAATGCAGATGGTCAAATGACGGCTTTTATTATGTAATATAATATCAAGCACTATCAATGCTACAGATACCTAGAATGGCATCAAATCACTACGATTCCCAGGCAAAAATAGCAAGAAAGCATCAGCTGCAAGCGGCTACGATAAATGCACCATCAGATAACCAAACAAGTGTTCGATGACTTTCCTCCGGAGCGTAAAAGCGATTTCTGGGCCGGTTACCTTTATCTGAAATATACCGAACACTTCTTCAATTACTCCCTCCAATCCATCGGCCTTGAGCCCCGAAAAGACCCCCCTCAATTGGACGAAGGCATTGAAGAGATGTTACAGGCCAGCCATTGTCGGAGGAGCCGGCTGGTCTCACGCTTATATCCAGGCAATTTTCAGAGGGGCATAGGAATATGCCAACACTCACCCGGAGCAATATGAATGGGAGGACGGATTGCTCACCAACTATACATTCACGTGGGGGCCCTAAATTGACGCTTTGAAGGATTGTGATTACTTGATCCCACCTACTATGATGAATAACTTCATCAAAGAGTTTCGCGCTGAAGGTTATCCTGCGCAGTTTATCGGAGCCGGAATTCATACCAGTCTTTTTGATCGAATTGACAAGAGCCAAGTGTGGGAGGAAGTCGACGGGATACGCATTACCATGCCTAGCAGCTGGTGGAACGAAGATGGCGAAGTGATCGACTTCCTCAAAATACTTCTTAATAAATATCATCCTGAAGAAGCCCAGCAAATTATGAGAACCAGCAACGGGTACCTGGGAGGTTATGGTGCCGACCTAATGTTCAAACTCATCGAGACCACAATTGCAGAAGTCGGGGCCGAGAATTTCAACTCCCAAGCGATTTACGAAACTGCGCAATCGTTTGCATTGATTGCCGACGGCGTTGAAACTGACAGCTTCTTGGAGACCAAGCGAAATTCCAGGAATTGCCTCGCCATGTACGAATTTCGTGCTGAAGGAGAAGACTTGTCCGGGAAAACCTCCGACTGGATCACGGTAGTCCGATCACCGTAGAACCGTAGCCAAGCCAAAGAGAAAACTAGTTAATGGTTCAAATATAGCCTACCATCCACAAACCTTCTATTATTAATCCGGCAACCAGATGTGGTATGTCATTCCGGCATCCGCGCCGGAATCTACTTCCCCCTCCCATCTGGATTCCCGCTGTCCATGTTGTGTCATATTGCAATCGCATGGAAACCGTTCGGGCTGAGCTTGTCGAAGTTGGAATGCTCCGTTCGACAAGGACCCTTCGATAAACTCAGGGCGAACGGTAATCGCCAGCAATCATACTACAAACTTCATCTGGTTTGTCAATTGCGACACAGTTTGTTCACCGGAACGACATCGTTGGGTGAAGTTGTTTACTTTTTAGCTACCCGGTTATTCTTTTGGAATTATGCCCAACCCTCAATCCTCACACCCATAATTGACTTTATGTCACCCTGTATCTAGGAATACGTAGTCACCAAAGCAGACAAGGCAGTTGAATCTTTGGGGGTGTGCAGTGGAAATTGCTATAATGTACAAATCGGGAGCAACCAGATACACATGCTAAAGGAAAACATTATCGTTATCGGTGCCGGGGCAAGTGGCCTGATGGCCGCAGGAAGAGCCGCAGAATTAGGAAGTGATGTACTGCTGCTTGAAAAAATGTCCCACCCCGGAAAGAAGATTCTGATCAGTGGCAAGACCCGCTGTAATTTGACTAACACCAGGGATTTGCCCGATTTCATTTCCATGTTCGGCCCCAATGGCCGCTTCCTATATAGCGCATTTAACCGCTACTTCCGGGATGACTTACTATCCTTCCTCGAATGCTATGGAGTCCAAACCAAAACCGAGCGCGGAGGAAGAGTATTCCCTCTCTCTGATGATGCTAGCCATGTGGTAAATGCATTTATCGAATATCTAAAAAAACACAAAGTACAGATAAAACATAGTATCCGAGTCACCGGATTACAGATAGAACAGGGGAAGGTAACAGGAGTTCACACGGAGCACCGTACCTATCCCGCAGGTGCAGTCATCCTGGCTACCGGCGGTTCGTCATTTCCGGCTACCGGTTCAACTGGTGACGGGTACCGAATAGCGGAAACGGCAGGTCACACCATTATCGGCTTGCGTCCAGGGCTGGTTCCCCTAATTGTCCATGAAGTAGAACGTGCCCAAAGTATGCAGGGGGTAAGCCTGCGCAATGTACGGCTTACCGCTTATCGGTGCCGAGCAGAGGAGATCGATTCATCACGAAAACCTACCGGCGACTGCGGACGCGGTACGGGTAACGAACGGCCGCGCAAACCCCTTATCGAAAGCCGCATGGGCGAGATGATGATGACCCATTTCGGTATCGGGGGACCAATCACACTGCAAATGAGTCTATCAATCGTTGATGCCCTTCAAAAAGGGGCTGTGAGTGTATCGATCGACCTCAAACCTGCCCTGACCTGGGAGCAACTGGACACGCGACTGCAACGTGATTTGGACCAATATGGCAAGCGCGGCTTTAAGGGGATCATGGCAGGTTTATTGCCACGCAAGATGGTAGAACCGTTTATCAAAATGACCGCTATTCCCCCCGATAAGCTCGGCAATCAAATCGATGCTGAAGAGCGCAAGCGCGTAACCAGTTTGCTCAAGTCATTATGTTTTAATATCAAATGCCCCTTACCTCTGACTTCCGCCATGGTGACTGCCGGGGGAGTCTCACTAAAAGAGATCGATCCGCGTACCATGGCCTCGCGCCTAATTGAGGGGCTGTATTTTTGTGGTGAAGTAATTGACCTTGACGCTGATACCGGAGGCTACAATTTACAGGCAGCTTTCTCCACCGGTTATGTCGCTGGCGCCCAGGCCGCCGCGTTCATCAATCCAGGCATGCTTTAGACCGAATATCAATAAAAGGAGAAACGTTCACTATGTTACCAAGTATTACGGAAATCAAAGTTCGTGGCTATCACCTTGACCTGTTCGGTCATGTTAACAATGCACGTTTTCTGGAATTCCTGGAAGAGGGTAGATGGGCATTTGTAGAAGGAACCATGGATCTCACGGAATGGCAGAAACGCGGCATTGGCTTTTCAATAGTCAATATCAACATCAACTATAAGAAACCTGCTCTCATGGGAAATGTTCTGGAAGTCAGGACATCGCTATCCAAGATAGGCAAGACGAGCGGCATTATTCATCAGGACATTGTACTCAAAGGAACCGGGAAACTGGTGGTTGGCGCCGATGTCACATTCGTTATGGTGGATACCGCCACAAACAAACCGATGCCGCTGACGGGCGATATCCGTGAGGCGTTCGAGACCCTTGCCTGAAACGATTATCTCA
>JABHWQ010000104.1 GCA_018657655.1 Chloroflexota bacterium
CAGATCCGCCACCGCGACTGCCTGCCCTATGTGCAAAACGTGTTGTCCTGGCAGGACCAGCAATTCGTCGAACAAATGGCGCCTCTGCACCACGGCCTGGCCTCGGGCGTGCGCATGAAGATCGAATACTCGGCGGACGGGCCCCCGCGCGGGCGCGCCAAAATCCAGCAGCTCTACGACCTACGACAGACACCCTCCATCGCCGGAGGGCGGCAAAAACTGCTACTGGAGATCCTCGGCCCGAACTTCCGGCCCGTACAGGTCACCGACGATTTAGCGAGTTTCTGGGAACGAACCTATCCAGAGGTTAAAAAAGACCTAAAACGGCGCTACCCGAAACACGAGTGGCGCTGATTACAGCTGGTTGTAATAAAGTTGCTTCACCCCTTGATATACCCCCACCCCAAGCCGTATCTTCTCTGGCCCCTAAACCGGGGAAATCATCACTACGCCAAACGGGTTAACGAATGAACATCAATAAAGTAAAACGCACCCTCAAAGAGGGCGGCACCGCCATCGGCACCATGGTCTTCGAATTCTCCACCCCCGGCATCGCCCGGCTTGCCGCCGAAGCCGGTGCCGAGTTTATCCAGACACAGGCGATATACGATATGGAGAATTTTGCCAAGTTCATGGAGTATGCCAGACAATATAATGTGAAAATAATGGCGGGGATAGTTTTGCTAGTTTCGGCTAGAATGGCGACGTATATGAACAACAATGTGCCAGGTATCTTTGTTCCGCAGAATCTTATCGATGAGTTAGCTGCTGCACCTAAAGGAGAAGCGCTCAAAACCGGTATTGCTATTGCCGGACGGATGGTAAAGCAGCTCAAGGAAGAAAACATCTGTGATGGCGTACACATTATGGCGATTGGCAAGGAGGAAGTGGTGCCGGATATTCTGGCAGCAGCCGGAATTGGACCGGGAACATAATCGCTTATATTCGGGATATTTGGACCAAAAATATCAGGATAGGGGCTCGGTGTACCGGGCCCTTATTTTGTGGTATACATATTGGTAAGGATGAAAAAGGAGGCGATCCGATGGGTAAAATGGATGGAAAAGTTGCTCTGGTTACAGGAGCAAGTTCGGGGATAGGTAGAGAGACGGCGATACTGTTTGCCAAAGAAGGGGCAAAGGTAGTGGTTTCCGATGTGGCGGTTGAGGGTGGCGAAGAGACGGCGAAAATGATAAAAGATTCCGGTGGGGATGCGATTTTTGTAAAAGCTGATATCGCTAATGCAGCCGAAGTCGAAGCACTGATAAACAAGACAGTAGCGACTTACGGCAGGCTGGATTGTGCGGCTAACAACGCTGGGATGGAAGCTCAACCAATGCCTACCGCTGATTGCACTGAAGACGACTTTGATATTACCGTAAAAGTGAACCTGAAAGGCACTTTCTTATGTATGAAGTTTGAGATCCAACAAATGCTGAAACAGGGTGGCGGAGCCATTGTAAATACGTCATCGATGGCTGGGATGGTTGGTGTGGCAGGCATGCCGGCGTACGTCGCCAGTAAGCATGGAATTGTGGGATTAACCAGAACGGCTGCACTGGAATATGGAACTGCTGGTATCCGTGTAAATGCAGTGTGCCCTGGCGCTGTTCGAACCCCCATGATGGAGCAGATCATTGCATCCATGCCTGAGTTGGGTCAACAGATGGATGAGAACCATCCGATCGGGAGGATTGCTGAACCACCGGAGATCGCTGCCTCTATCGTGTGGTTATGCTCTGATGCGGCTTCTTTCGTAACTGGTCATCCGATGGCAGTGGACGGTGGCTTGCTGGCCAAATAATGGAAGAAGGGCACAATTCATTGTGCCCTCAAAGTGCAATAATAAAGAAAGGGGGCAGGTTTTAAACCTGCCCCCTTTTAAATGGGTTTTTATGTCGGTGAATTTCCAGAGCACATAGTATCGCAGTCATCCCTCACGTTGACATCATCACCGTATTCATCTAATTCATATTCTCCGCATAATGTATGAGCCTCGTTGTCACAATAAGTCCGGCATTCTGCTCCGCTGGAGGTATAGTTACATTCTGTCTGTACTCTACCGGACCAGTAGTAGTTTTTCCCGCTACCATCGGCATTGATCTCTGAAAGTACTTGCCCCTTTATGGAATAGCATTTTTCCCATAGCAATTCATCATCTTCGTATTCGGCTTCGCAGTTTACTGTGCCTGCAGGACGGCTGTAATAGGTGGTATAAAAGCCATCCTTCTTACCGTTATCATAGGTACCTTCTGAATGGATGTCCCCATCCTCATAATAGTATCTACACTTACCGTGATTCTCGCCATAGAGTGTGCAGCCTTCCCACCAAACGGTTTTGTTGTCAGCTGAGTGATACTTTTTGCCACATTCCAATCCCGCTTGTGATTTCATCTTTACCAAACATATCCATGGGGCCGGTTTTACGGTTGCTACCAATGCGTCTATTTCATCAATTTTCATTCCCAGAATTCCTGTGAGAGCGAGTTGTTTCCAATATCCTACTTTGTCGAGGCGAGTTTCAATTTTTGCTGAGGCTAGCAATATCGCAGTCCTGGTTTCTGAGGAAAGCTTAGTTGCTACGACTTCAGTAAATGCCCCCGTTGCTTGAGATGCTTTCATCTCTGACTCTATGGTTGCGCGGTATCCGTCACTTGTGAGGGATGTGTTTTTCTCAAATCCGCCAGTTGTTAGCAGTTGTGCATCGGCATCTGGATACAGGGGCAGCCCAATTTGATAACCCGGGCTGGTTAGCGCGAATGTGAATGAGGCCGGCATACCTTGTACCACCTCAAAATTAGCGCCTTCTGATTTTTGTTTGGGAAGTATGAGCAATGCTCCAATTAGCTCGGGAATATGCGTACTGTTGAGCTCGATAATGCTGGCCCAACCTGCAAAATTCCCATAATCTACAGATTCTCTATCCACCATCCGAACCATGAAACGGTTGTTCAACTCCAGTGTAGCCACAAGCTGTTTGGCCCTTTCTTTCCATTTGTCAGACGGCAAAAGTTTTGTTAGTGCTCCCATAATGGGCTTAATTCTGGTGATGAGCCCTTTGATGTCTTTGGGTTCTTTAAGTTCGTCACTGGCGTATGCATCGTCAGCGAAAAGAGAAATGAGATTAGATACGATGCCGTCATTCGATTCGTCAGGCAGTGACTCTTCAACTCCTAATAGAATATCACCCATCATCATTAACCCGGCTATCGGGCTAATCAGAGTTTCTCCTTCAATAGTTGGTGCTGAATCCGGTGTTTTCAACTCATGACCTGATCCAATCAGCAATCCGAGACTGCTCTTGGGATCATCGGGATTGTCGAATGACCAATCAACGTAATCTTGCAGGTCGGGTAAAAA
>JABHWQ010000102.1 GCA_018657655.1 Chloroflexota bacterium
AATGGAGTCCGGGCGATGGCTGAAATACAGTATGATGAAATGACTGGCATCCAGAAAGCGGCAGTCCTGGTGGTTTCGCTGGGAGTTGAGGCGTCCAGCTCGATATTCAAGAACATGAACGAGCGGGATATCGAAAAACTGTCGATCCAGGTAGCCAACATGGATGACATACCCTCGGCGATCAGCGACCAGATTGTTGAAGAGTTCTACCAGATGGTGCTGGCCCAGGAGTATATTGCTCAGGGCGGGATGGACTATGCGCGCAACGTGCTCGAGCAGGCGCTGGGTGGTCCACGGGCGGCACAGATTCTGGCCAAAGTGCAGAGCTCTTTGCATGTGTCGGGTTTCAAGCTTCTCAAGAAAGTCGACCCGGGCCAGTTGGTCAACTTCATCATGCACGAACACCCGCAGACAGTGGCCGTGATCATGGCCCATCTGGATGCACAGCAGGCAGCCTCGATTCTGTCAGAACTCCCCGAACAGCTTCAGAACGAAATTGTCTACCGAATTGCCACCATGGGTAAGATCAGTCCCGAGTTGCTCAACGATGTGGAAAAAGTGCTTGAGAGCCAGTTGGAGAACGTACTGGGTCAGGACCTGAGTCAGGCCGGAGGCGCTGGGAGCGTGGCCGAAATTCTCAACCTGGCCGACCGTGCCACAGAGCGCAAAATTCTGGACAACCTGGTGCAGAAAGATCCGGAACTGGCAACAGAAGTGAAGAACCTGATGTTCACGTTCGACGATATCCTTCTGCTCGACGACAAGAGTATGCAGCGTACTCTCAAGGAAGTGGATATCAAGGACTTGAGTATTGCCCTGAAGGGTACCGGTGAGGAGATGAAGGACCAGTGCCTTAGAAACGTTTCAGAGCGTGTGGCCCAGACAATCGTGGAAGAGATGGATTTTATGGGCCCAGTGCGTCTTCGCGACGTGGAAGAAGTACAGCAGCGCATTGTCGACATAGTTCGCTCGCTGGAAGAGGACGGCGAGATTGTTATCAGCGGCAAGGGCGGTGCCGAGGATTCTCTGGTGGAGTAGCGTCTATAATAATCAAATTTAATCCTTACCTTTCTGAATGGATTGATCTGCACCCAAAATTGCAAACCGTTCCGGCACCCTATAAATGATATGCTTAGACAGCTGATGTTCGCTACAACTCATGCCTGCCGTTCACTGACCTTGCCCCACGGTTATTGTACCACTTACAGGTTAGTCAACCTTGACCTGTCTCCCAATAGATCGAGTATTAACAATTTAAGTCAAACCGCCATCGCCTGTACTATCTTAATCACCTCTTGTGCTATATCACCCAGAAAAGTTCTAAAATAGTCTCGTCGGACCCGCCATTAGTAGTAAAGGACTCAGGAGAAATCCTGAAGTATTTTTATAGTTACAAGAATCGACAAAGTAGGAAGGAAAGCTTGCATTCGCCCCATTTTAATTCTTACTTTGAAACACCAGTTGTCCAACATATTCTGACGACCTGCAGACAACTTGCAATTCAGACTCTATTAGGAAGAGGAGATTGGTTATGAGGAGCATTCCTATTTTGATGATATTCTCTGTTGTCATGTGCAATTGTCTTTGGGCACAAAGTTTTAGCGGATTGCGGGAGTTGGTGGAAATCAATAAGGATATAAAATCCAAAAGAATTTCCAGCTATGACAGAAGTGGTGGCAATCAAGATTATCTGCCAATCAATGCTGGTGAGACAAGAGAGATTTTCGCTGCGGAAGGAGCAGGAATTATCACTCACATCTGGGTAACTATCAACCATAACGATAAACCCTATTCTCGTAGAAACGTCATTTTACGGATGTATTGGGATGGAGAAGAAAGTCCAAGCGTAGAAAGCCCCATAGGTGATTTTTTCGGGCAAGGTTGGGGTGAGTTCTATGAATATATTTCTTTGCCTCTTTGCGCTGCTCCCAAAGAAGGGAAAAGCATGGTTAGTTATTTCCCAATGCCATATGGTAATGGGGCGCGAATAACTATCGAAAATGATACGGAAGAGGATATTCCAAATTTCTACTATTATGTAGATTATGAAGAACACAAATCAATACCAGAGAATACAGGACGATTTCACGCCTGGTGGAATCACGAAGTTACCGAAGCGGCGGACGAGGGTGAAAACGAATGGGAATTGATAACCACGCCGGATACGGGGAAGAATGTTACCGGTGATAAGAATTATCTATTTATGGAAGCTGAGGGTGCTGGCCATTTTGTGGGAGTTAACTACTATGTAAATAGCCCCACTCCCATGTGGTACGGTGAGGGAGATGACATGTTTTTCATCG
>JABHWQ010000100.1 GCA_018657655.1 Chloroflexota bacterium
CTTGTCTGCGAGCGGTGGTTTCTAATTGCAGTTCATTGCTGGCTTTGGCCAGTGCACTAGTACGTTCTTCAATACGAAGTCCCATCTCATCACGGGCTTTTCTCAACGATTGTTCGGCTTGCTTGCGTTTGGTTATGTCCCTGATGATGGCGAGAATGCTCTGCGGTTTGCCGTCTTTTTTCATGAGGCTGGGCCGAGTATCGATAAATACGGTGCTGCCGTCTCTGCGCCTGATCTCAAACTCTCGTAGTGGTGCTGTGTGGCCTCCAGCGACGGCGTTAAGAGTGTCAACCATTTTCGCCAACTGATCCGAATTGAACAAATCAAGTTCCTCGAAGTTCTTGCGTATCAATTCATCCCGGCTGTATCCCAGAATATTCTCCACTTTTAAGTTTGCATCGATTATTCTGCCGTATAAATTGAGTTGGAGGACTCCATCTTTAGCGTTTTCAAAAGTTTCTATAAGTTCTTTTTCGCTTTCCTCTACCTTATTACTGGCCTCGCGGAGTTGCTTTCTTGTTTGCTGCAGATCCTCTTTAGATTCCTCCAATTCTCGGGAATACGTTTGGATTTCGTGGTATTGCGCGTCGATTTTCTCGTTTGCTAGCTTTCGTTCTGTCATGTCGCGTACGATCATGAGGCAAGAATCAACTTCGTCAAACTTGATTGCGCTTGCATTGATCTCCACGTTGAGTGTTGAGCCATCTTTCCGTACCCATGTTGACTCACATTTATGGAGATTATTTTGGTTTATGTTGAAAGAATTAAGGAGGCCAGAGAAGGCGGATATAGCATCGGGGTGAATGCGTGCAGCTATCGGTGTTTCAGTCAATTCACTGCTTTCATAACCAGTCATTATGCGTAGACTGGGATTGATGTATTTGATGAGCCCATCATCGATTATGCAAATACCGTCAATCGAACCATCCAGCATGCCCTGATAGTTTTCTGCGTTTCTATTCAGAGCTTCCTCTATTTGATTGCGTTCGTTCAGTACCTGCTGGAGGTGTTCTTCCGTCGACATCAATTCGGAGGCCTTTTCTTCTATTTTGGAATTGAACTCGTCGCGAGATCTCTGCAATTGCTGTTGGGAGTTATTGAGTGATGTGACCGTGGGAACCCATTTCCAAAAACCGATAGCTAGTAGTATAAAACCGGGGAGGTATCCTATTGCTGTGGCTATCAATTCTTGTGATTCCGTGTTAACGATATCGATCGAGCTATCCAATCCAAAGAAGCTATCGGTGACATTGATGAGGACACCATACATCACAAAAGCGAAACCGGCGAGCATGTACGCCCAACCCTTTTGGTAGTGAACCAGACCTCGCCTTCCCACGAACACGAAGAAAGCAAGAATCGATGGACACAATACCGCAAGAATGACATCCGTCATATGTGAGTATTCCTCAATTTCAGGTAGATTCCGAGTAGTACTTAAATACTACCCCGAGGGAACCATGCGGTAAATAGCCCAATAGTACTGCCGAAGGATTAGGAAATTAGTTTGCATTACGAAAAAAGGCGAATTGATGAGGCTTACAGGGGATTATGGATTGACCAAGATGCCGATGGGACAGTGATCCGAACCCATCACCTCGGGCATGATGAAAGCATCGGAGACAGATGGCAGCATGTTATCGGAGACGAAAAAGTAGTCGATCCTCCAGCCAACGTTCCTTGATCGAGCACCTGACTTCATATCCCACCATGTATAGTTCCCAGGTTCATTGTTGAAATGTCGGAAAGTATCGACGTAACCATGGGAAATGAAGTCGTCAATCCAAGCTCGTTCTGATGGCAGAAAACCGGATACTTTTTCGTTTTCTTTGGGGCGCGAAAGATCAATCTCAGTGTGTGCCGTATTGACATCGCCACAGATGATAAGTTTGCGTTTTTGGCTTTTGAGGTTATCAGCGTACTTGAGAAAGGTCTCATAAAACACCATTTTATATTCCAGCCGGATATCGTCCTTTTTCCCGTTGGGGAAATAGATGTTGAATAGAACGAAATCGACATAATCCGCTGCCAGAATCCTGCCTTCCATATCGATACCCATTTCCTCGAAATCGTACGAGACTCTGTA
>JABHWQ010000099.1 GCA_018657655.1 Chloroflexota bacterium
CATCCGTTGACCACGACTGCACACTCGGCCGCCACGTCCATCTGTCCCCGGGTACTACTCTTAGCGGTGAGGTCTTTGTGGATGACTGCGCCCATATCGGTACCGGTGCGAGCGTTATCCAGCAAGTAAAAATTGGCTCCGGCAGCACGGTTGCCGCGGGAGCCACAGTTATCTCGGATGTTCCGGACGGCGCCACTGTCGCAGGTGTGCCGGCAAGAGTAATTAGGCGGAGGGAGAAACTGCAATGACAGGGTGGAAACAAGCCCTTATTGAACCTTCCATATCAATTCTGGAAGCTATGAAAGTACTCGATTCCAACACTCTGCAGATTTTATTGGTGGTGGATGGGGATTTGATGCTACTTGGCTCTGTTACCGATGGCGATATTCGCCGCGGCATCCTGGCTGGAGTGTCTATTGATTCGCCTGTGGAGCAAATCATGAACAGGTCTCCGCGAACATGCTCTGTAGATGACAGCCGGGAAGCGGTGCTGGTGCTTATGAAAGCAACGAAATTGCACCAAATTCCCCTGCTGGATAAGGATAAGAGGGTTCAGGGGCTTGAAGTAATCGATGAATTGATAAAAAACGGAGAGAAGGACAACTGGGTGGTCCTGATGGCTGGGGGATACGGATCACGACTCAGCCCGCATACGGATAATTGCCCCAAGCCGTTGCTGGAGGTTGGCGAATCACCATTGCTGGAAATAATAATCAAAGAATTACAGAAGTACGGCTTAAGAAAAATCTTTATCGCGCTGCATTATAAAAAAGAGATGATAAGGGAGCATTTCGGCGATGGCTCCAAGTGGAACGTCCAGATTGAATACATCCAGGAAAAGGAAAAACTTGGTACTGCCGGCGCTCTGGGTCTTCTACCAGAAAAACCCAGTTCACCGCTGTTAGTGATGAACAGTGACTTGCTGACCAAGGTCAATTTCTCTTTACTTTTTGAATATCATCGCAAGCACGAAGCCATGGCCACAATGTGTGTCCGTGAGTATATGATGCAGGTTCCATTCGGCGTAGCCAAATTGGATAAACATAAATTAGTGTCCATCGAGGAAAAACCGAGTCAGCAATTTTTTGTCAATGCAGGGATATACTTGCTGGAGCCCTCCACTCTGGATTTGATTGCTCCAAATAAGAAACTCGATATGAACGAACTGTTGGATCAGCTATTGAAACGCAAGCAGCCCGTCAGCGTATTTCCCATTCGAGAATACTGGCTGGATGTAGGACGGGAATCTGACTTGAAGAAGGCCAACAGGGAATATCCAGAATATTTTACCCAGGATTGAGGTAAACAACCGATGGTGAGAAAATTAGAAGACAAACTATTTGAATATTTGAAGCTGTTCTGGCTGCGTCCCGAGAACGGGATCATGTGTGCTTTTAAAAGCCGTGTATTTGAAGATATCAAAATAGAAGGTCCATCATTGGATATTAGCTGCGCCGACGGCTTGTTCATGTTTATCCACCTCGGTGGCAGTTTCGGAATGGATTTCGACATTTTTAAAGCGACAAAAGCTAAGGAATTCAGCCACGATAAATTTGTCGATATATTTGACAATTTTGAACAAGGTTATGTTCCATCGATTACGCAACGTCCAGACTCTACGATGAGTTTTGGTACGGACTGGAAGCAGGGCTTGTTAGATAAAGCCGAAACTCTGAAATTGTACGACAAGCTTCTGCTGCACGACAATAACCAGGTACCCATGCCGCTTCCTGATGACTATTTTAAAACAGTATACAGCAATTCCATCTACTGGGTAAAAGATGTTGATGGACTTGTAAGAGATATTCACAGATCCATGCAAAGTGGCGGCCGGGCAATTCTGGAAGTTAAAACACCGTCCCTGCTTGATACCCTGGATCAATTGGAACCAGTGTTATCCTGTGAAGCAATCGAAATACTTGATCGTAAAAGACGCGAAACCATGCCGGGTAGTTTACCGCTGGCTCAATGGAACGAACTCTTTAAGAACGCCGGTTTTGAGATTGAGGACGTCAGGAGTGTCTATCCTGACAAGCTGTTGATCGACATCTGGAACATTGGCCTGCGGCCAGTTGGCCACCTGCTGGTTAGAATGGCCGATGCAGTCTC
>JABHWQ010000098.1 GCA_018657655.1 Chloroflexota bacterium
ACAGACTGCTTTGATTGCGAAACGATCATTACTTCGCGAAGTCGGGAAACCAAATCCTGATCCCGAGATCGCTGAACTGGAAGCAGAATTACTTATGAGAATCAATGCTTCTGGTGTTGGGCCACAAGGATTCGGCGGTACCACTACCGCTCTAGCAGTTCATGTTGAGACATTCCCCGCTCATATCGCCAGTATGCCGGTAGCAGTAAACATCCAATGCCACAGCGCTCGCCACAAAGAAGCTGTATTATAAGGCTGGAACAATGAAAA
The DNA here is from genome assembly GCA_018657655.1 of Chloroflexota bacterium. Lineage (GTDB taxonomy): Bacteria > Chloroflexota > Dehalococcoidia > SZUA-161 > SpSt-899 > JABMQN01. The sequence goes on from JABHWQ010000098.1 coordinate 271, forward strand.
AGATCAATCCACACAAAACCAATTTTATCCGAAAAGTCGAGGAGATTAGCGGGCAAAACATTGGGCTTTGCTACCAATGCGGGACATGTTCGGGATCATGCCCCAATTTCGCTGAGGCAGATATCCTCCCAAGACAACTTATGAGACGAGCCCAATTAGGAATGAAAGAAGATGTTCTTCAATCGAAGATCGCCTGGGTTTGTGCCTCCTGTCTCAGTTGTACAGCCAATTGCCCAAGAGGTATTGATATCGCTAAAGTGATGGAAGCCGTCCGACTACTATCTTTAAGAGAAAATATCGATTATGTAAATCCGCGTGAGCTATCCCAGGAAACCATTGCGAAGCTGCCTCAGATAGCCATGATCAGCAGTTTCAGGAAGCACACCGCTTGAGGGACGAGACATGAAATTGAGTTATCTTCCAGGATGCACATTAAAAACGAAAGCCCAGGACCTCGATTTATCTACCGTTGCGGCTATGGGGGCATTGGGTGTTGAACTTGAGGAACTGCCGCGATGGAATTGCTGTGGAACCGTTTTTTCATTTGCAGATGATGACCTGATGCATCAGATCGCTCCCGTTCGCAATCTTGTTCGAGCGCAAGAACAAGGAGGCGAACAACTCGTAACTGTATGCTCATTCTGTTTCAACACCTTAAAGCGAGCTAATCTGTTAGTGAAGGAAAACTCAGACAAACTGGACACACTCAACACCTTCATGGATGAAGAAGAGGATTACAAGGGTAACGTCAATGTGGTCCATCTTCTGGAAGTATTGCGAGATGAGGTCGGTTGGGAACAGATCGCAGGCAAAGTTCAGAATCCGCTCAAAGACCTGAAAGTAGCGGCGTACTACGGGTGTACTCTTCACCGACCGATAGAAGCCGCCATTGAACCGCCGAACAAACCCGAGGCGCTGAACGATCTAATCAAAGCCATTGGAGCCACGCCGGTGGACTTCCCTGATATGACTACTTGCTGCGGTTCATACCAAGCCGTGGCCAATCCGGAAATTGTCATTAATCGAACCAGAGAGATACTTACCTCGGCCCGAGAAAGCGGTGCAGAAATGATTGCGGTCAGCTGCCCTTTATGTGAATGTAATCTTAAAGAAAATCAAAAGGAACTGGGTGAATTGAGGATGCCTGTAATTTACTTCACCCAACTCCTGGCTCTTGCTCTAGGTGTTGATTCTCATCTTCACCAATGCGAACAGAATCCGGCAGATGCACGACCGCTTCTGGAGAGTAAAGGGTTGATTGATGCATGTTCAGCAACTTATATATGATACGTAACGCGAGGTTTCAACCTCGCGGAAATCGACCCTGAAGGGTCGCACTACGAGGAATAGCTATATTAGATCACCAACGGAGGCCTGAATAATGGACGCAGTAGAAACTAAAATGATCCCCATATATATCATGGGTCAACGATACGAAGTTCCAGAGGGACTTACTATCATGAAAGCGATGGAATATGCGGGATACCAGTACGTTCGGGGATGCGGTTGCCGTGGCGGTATCTGCGGTGCCTGTGGAACCATTTACCGGATACCAGGCGATTACAAAATCTACAGTGCTCTTGCCTGTCAAACCGCTGCTGAGCCTGATATGTACCTTACTCAACTACCGTTCTTCCCGGCCAATCACGTATCCTCAGATTACGCAGAATTGGAGGGAGTACCGGAAGACATTTACAAGCTGTACCCGGAGCTCTTCCGTTGCGTAGCCTGCAACGCCTGCAGCAAGATATGCCCGATGGATGTCCCGGTAATGGACGTTATCGCCTATATCAAGCGCGGTGATATTGAAAAGGCCGCTTTTGAAGCGTTCGATTGTATTCAATGCGGACTTTGCACCAGCCGTTGTTTCGCTGAGGCCCCCCAATTTCATATTATGCAACTGGCCCGTCGACTCTATGGCGGAAAACTTGCACCCAAGGCTCAGCATAATGCCGAGGCAGCAAAAGCAGTTCGAGACGGCAAATTTAATCCGATGCTCGATCAACTTACCAGTATGAGTTTGGAAGATCTCAAGAAGGAATACATCGAACGAGAAATTGAGCCGGAAACCGCTGGTGACGAATGGAAACCAAAAGAGACAAAATGGCTTCTCGAAGAGTACCTGAGATAGTTCACTATTTAGGAGAAAACGATGGAATATCCAGAAAGTTTAAAAAATCTGATCAAAAAGGTTGAAGAAACCAGACCGGACAGAGTTGAAAAGAAGAAGGCAGGGATTGAGATTCCGGCGATGACACTGGACGAACGAGCCGTTCTGCTGGAAGCGCACCATCCTGACTATATTCAAGGAACACGGCGGGACCTCAAGATAGGTCCAAGTAAGGGCTACGCTGTAGCTCATGAGTTTGCGGATATGCTGGAATCCAAGAGTCGGGTTGATCCTGATAAGATCGATCTCTCACAAATCGATTATGAAACCGATGTTCTGGTGATCGGTGGGGGAGGGGCAGGAACCTCGGCTGCTCTACTGGCCCAGGAGAATGGTGCCAAAGTCATATTAACTACCAAGCTGCGCCATGGTGACGCCAATACCATGATGGCAGAGGGTGGTATTCAGGCAGCGGACAAGATATGGAAGGATTCGCCGGGATATCACTATATCGATACATTGGGCGGCGGACATTTCACCAACGTTCCCGAACTGGCCAGAACACTGGTTAACGACGCCCCGGACGTCCTCCACTGGCTGGAAAACCTGGGAATGATGTTCTGGAAAAAATCCGATGGCACCATGGATACGCTTCCTGCTGCCGGATTCTGCCGTAGCAGATTGCACTTTGCCGGCGACATAACCGGCGCAGAGATTATGCGAGTTGTCCGCGATGAAGCCCGAAACCGTAAGGAAGATATCACCGTACTGGAGTTCTCGCCTGTAATCGAACTGATACTCAATGATAACGGTCAGTGTGCCGGAGCTCTCATTTACAATATGGAAACACAGACATACTCCATTATCAAAGCCAAAGCTACAATTGTGGCCACCGGAGGTTCCGGTAGATTGCATATTCAGAATTTTGTAACCACCAATCACTACGGCGCCACAGGTGATGGAATCGTTATGACCTATCGCGCTGGTTTGGAGTTAAAATTTCTTCACACATTGCAGTATCACCCTACTGGATGTGTCTTCCCTGAACAACTCGAAGGGCTACTCATCACTGAAAAGTTCCGGGCAGCTGGTTCTCATGTTTTGAATGTTGATGGAGAACAGTTCGTATATGAACGTGAACCTCGTGACGTCGAAGCAGCGGCTTATATCAAAGAGGCCATTGAGCGCGGAAAAGCAGTACCGAGACCTACCGGCGGCTGGGGTATCTGGCTGGATTCACCGATGCTCGATATTATTTATGGCGAAGGTTATGTCAAGAGAGAATTCCCGGGAAAGTGCAAACAGTTCGGTCGGCATGGCATTGATATCTCCAAAGAACCGATGATTGTCTATCCTACGCTTCACTATCAAAACGGCGGGGTGGCATTCAAAGA
>JABHWQ010000129.1 GCA_018657655.1 Chloroflexota bacterium
CATAGAAACATGGAAGCTAAAGACAAAATCAAGTCGATTTTACAATTGCTTGAAAACAGATACGAATATAGTGGCTAATTTAGGACTTTACCCTATCTTGTCTTTGGCATTGAAATCGATGTTCTTTATGAGAAATCACCGCAGGACTTCGAGGAGTTTGTGGATTTATATGCCGAGGTCTACGATGAAGTGAAGGCTGTTTCACCCAACACAAACGTGTTCACTAATTTCCAACTGGAGAAAATGAAGGGTTTGCGCGGGGGATTGTTCGGTGGCACCAATGATCCTGACAAAGCACAGTGGTTTCTACTCGACAGGTTCAAACAGGATATTGTCTCCTTCTCCACATATCCCATGCTGATTTACAAATCGCCGTCTGAAATACCTTCGGACTATTACGATGAAAAGATCACAGCGCACACCTCAAAACCCATCGCCTTCACCGAAATAGGCTGGCATAGCGATGATGATATCCCGGGATGGGAGAGCAGTGGGACTGAGCAAGCCGAATTCATCGAAACGTTTTTTACCCTTACCAGGAACTTGGATATGCCGATTGCTATATGGAGCTTTATGTTCGACCAAGACATTCCAGACCCCTTCAAACATACCGGCCTCATCCATAACGACGGAACCGCTAAACCAGCATGGGATGCGTGGATCAAAGCAGGTAGTTAAGGAGGACAAACCATGATCAAATGTACCTTAGTACTGTTGTTGGTACTATCGATTCTTTTTACTGGTTGTGACAATGAGGAAACTAGAGGACCAGCTACCGCACAACCAACCAAAGAACCCCCTGCACCGATACCAGAAGGCATCCTGATCAAAGAAGTCCCTGCGGATGCCCATATCATCTTTAGTTCGATAAGATACGTTCTGGATGATATGGCTTGTCTTGATGATGATTATGAGCTAAAAGATAAATTCATCCAAGATGCTGACTGCAATCGCCTAGTATATCATCCCGAAGATGGACTTGCTGCTTCGAGGCAGCTTTTCACGATGGATATCGAAACCGGAGAGGCAGTTCAGATCACTAACACCGACTGTTTCTTTGTGAGTGGCCAAGTTGTGGATTCCACGACCATCATGACAAACGCAATCTGCGCGGATACAAATGCCGATGGGAAGATCAACGAACAGGATAATCCGAATCTGTACTTGATAGACCTGATTACAGGAGACATGAATTGCCTCACTTGCGAGTTGGGGCTGCAAGCTATAAATAACCCGGATTATTCACCTGTCAATGAAAAGATCGTTCTTTCCGCACAAAGAGATTCAGTTTTTCATAACTATCTTTTCACAATCGATGCAAATAAAAATCTCGAACAGATAACAAATGATACTGACGATATGGATTTTGACTGCGCATGGTCTGAAGACGGGGGAAAGATTGTATTTAGCAGAATGCCTGTACCTGCATTTACGAAGCCTTCGCAGATATGGTTGATGAACGCCGATGGTAGTGATCTGAAACAAATCACCGATGGTGGGCCAAATCCAAACAATGAAGAACCTAAAGGGGTCTTTCAAATCGGTCTGGATGCTGACCCAGACCTGAGTCCCGACAACACCAAGATTGTCTTTTCCAGACTGAAAACCGATACAGAAAACGTACCCATTGGTGTATGGGAATTGATTATCATTGATGTTAATACAAAAGAGGAAACAGTGTTGGATTCCTCATACGCCAACATGGTACCTGAGTGGAAATCATCGGGTATCCTTTTTACGCGACAAATCGGGGGAACTGACCCCATGAAGGTCCAGCAAGTGCTTTATCGGTTCAAAGATGGAGAGTTTGAACCACTCGAAGAATTCCCCTATAACGTGTTCCCCATCGGAGCTTTTGGTGGGAGTTGGATAGAACTGGAGTAGATACCAATACAAGTACCTTTCATCAAAAGAAGCTCTATTGTCATTACGATGCTATTGATCGTGAAGTGCTATTTATGGTCTCATGGAACCAGGAGGCGCTACAATGGGCAATCCTGCACCTCTTTTTCAGAGATACCCTGAGTAACTAGGATTGAATGGTTGGTTCGGCCACAGGCAAAGTGAAGATGAACTTCGTGCCTTTGCCTTCCTCGCTTTCCACCCATATACGCCCGCCATGTGCTTCGACTATCCCCATACATATCGCCAAACTCAACCCACTTCCACTCCTCCGTCGGTCCGTATTCTCCTCCAGTCTATAGAAGCGCGTGAATACGTTGTCAAAATGCTCTGGAGATACTCCATTGCCACAGTCAGCAACAGTCACCTTCACATCGTTCCCGGACGCAGTGATGTCGAGCACGATAGGCGTACCTGACCCAGACTCCTGAACGGCATTCTCAACGAGATTGGTGATGATTTGCCCGACACGCCGAACATCGATTTGAACCGGCGGCAGATTATCCGCCATACGCAAATCCAAAAAGCGACCGGACGCCAGATGTTCCAGCATTTCGCGCATATTGCCAATGATCTCAGACATGTCTGCTAAACGCTTATCCAGATCCAGGTTACCCCTATCAATGATCGCCATATCAATAATGTCATTCACAATTCGTATGAGCCGGTCGGATTGACTGTTGATCGCCAGCAAGAACTCTGTTTGCATCCCTTCATCCCAGGTGATGTCCGTTTGTATCAGGCTATCTGCCATTCCTTTAATAATTGTCAGTGGTGTCCGAATCTCATGTGAGATCGAGTTCAGAAATGCGGTCTTAAGGCGGTCACTCTCCTCCAGGGC
>JABHWQ010000197.1 GCA_018657655.1 Chloroflexota bacterium
AATGAAGAAGAGGGCGAACCATAAACCCCAGAAGAATCCACCGATTTCAAAACTCCCGCCGATATCCGATTGAGAAAAAGTGGCGGCCATCCTCAGCAAATCTCGGGGGATAATCGTCATTGCCGTCCCCCCCCAGGTACTATTGACCATTCCGATCATTAGTTGCCCGAATTTTTCCTCCATCAGCACCACTCCCAACCCCACACTCAAAATCAGGCCGCCGATGAACACCAGATTTACCAGCAGGGCCAACCACAGACCGACGATCGACGACAGCACCTGACAGCCAAAGATAAAAAAGCCTCTATGTCTGACGAGATCTGCCATGTGCTTTACCGTCTCTATCAGGGAAGTTTCCTCAATAGCCACGTGAGCGGGAAAGACAAAAGAACTAATCAATAGAAAGAGCAGGATGATGATAGCAACCACGCTGGTAATAATAGAAACAGGAAAAATCAACATTCCATAAAGAACGGGGCCTACTGCGGGTATTAAGCCGATGGCTGAAAGGAGGGCTCCTCCGAGCAGAGCGGCCAGAATGAGGCCGACCAACAGCAGGGCATACAGGGAAAGCGAGGCGATATTCCTCTGCAAAAACTCCAGCCCTTCTCTAAAGGTCTGTCTTCTGCCTTCCCTTAGTTCCAGCTTGATCGATCGGGCGATCAAAGCATTTCCGATATGCCCTATGAGCAAACTCAGGACTCCGCTGATTACTATCAGGATCCCCAATCCAACTGGACTACTGGCCAGCGAAATGGAGATCTGGAAAATCAACACGCTCAGAATGGCGACAACCGCCCCTATTCCCAGATGATCCCATCTGAAAACCAATCCTGCAGCCTGGAGAATGTAGCGAATATTGTGCTTCCCTCCGGATTCGTGCGCATATAGCGGCTGATACATAGATTACCCTGCTTTCCAAAAAAGAACGCCTCAGGGAATTTCCTGGGCACCTACATTTTGGGTTATCCAGTTTGGCAAGGCTACTTCCCTTACTCCAGATCCGATCCTGTTTTTTCTCCAGAGTCTTCCCCTTTTTCTTTAGAATCCTCTATTCTCTCCCCAGAATCCTCCACTCTCTCCTCAGAATCCTCCACTCTCTCCCCAGAATCCTCCACTCTCTCCCCAGGGTCTTCGTCTGCCCTTCCCTCGGATATCACTTCATCCGAAATTGCATGATTCTCCATCGCGGCTTCCTGCTCAGCCTCTGGCCAGAACCACCAGCCCAAGCCCGTGGCAATGGTTATAATCGCCCCACACAGGACCAACAAGAGATACTGTTTCTTTGAAAAAGACTTTGCCCTTTTCAGTAACCGCTCGGGAAAACTCCGGGGGGGGGGAAGAGGTGGAAGGATCTTAATAATCTGGACCGTGATATTGTCCGTCCCACCGTTCTTATTGGCCAGATCAATCAGCTTTTTACAGGCTTGTCTAGGTCCAAATTCGAGTGCGAATTCTCGTATTACTTCTTCCGATACCATCCCGGTAAGTCCATCGGAACACAAGATGAAACGATCATCTGGTTTCAATTCGATGGGTGTTGATCTGATATCACAATCTACTTTCTCCATCACCCCAATTGATCGAGTAATTATATGGGATTGGGGGTGGTCCTTGGCCTGTTCCTTCGTCAGGGTGCCCTCTTCGACCAGACCCTGCACAAGGCTGTGATCTGTCGTGAGTTGTTGCATTTGCCCCTCGCGCACCAGATAAATTCTACTATCTCCAACGTGTGCAATATATGCCTGGGTATTCTTGATAACTAAAATAACAGCCGTAGTGCCCATTCCGTGCAGAACCGGCTCTTCCAGGCTGCGTTCAAAGATGGCCTTGTTGGCCCTTGTCACGCTCGTTCTTATCACCTCTTCGATATTTTCGTGATCTTCTTCATGAAAGGTGTCGCGAATCAACTCCACCGCCATGATGCTGGCTTTTTTCCCTCCGGCCGCTCCTCCCATTCCGTCGCAAACGGCCCAGAGATATCCGTATGGCGTTCCTTCATAGAATCCGTAGTAATCCTGATTCTCTTCGCGTTCTCTACCTATATCCGTGCCGTTTGCAGTCAGAAGTCTCAATCGAGGACCCATACTCTGCATCCTTTACCGAGAAAGCTGGAAGATGAATTCAGATACCCCCATGCGAATTCTATCTCCATCCCTCAAGTCGGTTTTTTTTATCCGTTCACCGTTGACAAAAGTTCCATTGGTCGAACCCCGGTCTTCTAGTTCCACCCGTTGGCCCGATTTTATCAGCCAGACATGATTTCCGGATATAGCCTGGTCATTTAAGACGAGATCGTTCCCAGGTCGAGTGCCGATTCCCACCCGCTCTCCCCATAAGGGGAAACGCTCTCCCTCGCCGGCTTCGGCGATCTCCACCAATTCCGCCCATAATACCGGTTTTCGCATAAGGACCGTATCCCCTCGGCGCCGCTTGGGAATCTCTTTGTCCAGAGGGACTTCGGCCTGGGATGATGATGATGAAAGGTCTTGTTTTTCCACAGGCTGCGGCGATTCCTGGGTGGGTTCTTTTGCGGGGGCGGTTTCCTTTCCTTGCGCAGGCTGAGGCTTCCTCTTTTTCGCTCCCTGTTTCCCGGATTTTTTGACCCCACCCTCCTTTTTTCTGCTCCACCACCAGAATCCACCGCACCCGGCCAAAATGAGTAGGAGCCCTCCTCCGAGCCAGAAAAGAGAGGAGTTGTTTTTTTCCGGTTCTGGCGGAACTGGGATTCGGGGAGTCGTAAAGACCGAGCTAACGGCGGTGAGTTGCCCGCGGTGGCGCAGAGAAACTCTAAGCGGATACTGCTGCCTTTCCTGAAGGTTTTGCGGAGCCTCACAGACGAGGATGTACTGCTTGCGAAGCCGTTCATACATATCCTGATACAGTCCGGAAAGTTCCCCGGAGGTAGCGGCATAAGCATAGCGCCCCCCGGTGCGTTCAGCCATTTTTTCCAGGTTCTCCAGATAGATCTCTTGCCCTTTGGAAAAACCCAGCGAAAAGACGGGGATGTCACCCGTGCGCGCTTCCCTGATGCAATCATCCAGCGTATATGCTCCCGAACTCTCATCGTGCCCATCGGAAACTACCATCACCGCTCTTCGCCCTACGCGTCCCTTGTCCTGCAGATAGCGAATCCCCCGCACCACGGCCTTGAACAATGCGCTCTGGGTTCCGGCGACTTCGATCTCCTCCACCAGGTAATTCAGAGACTGTCTATCGATGCCCAGTTCGGCGGTCAAGCGCGCATCGTCGTTGAAAGTGATTATCGTGAATCGATCATCTGAGGTGGCGTACTGGAGTAATTCGGTAATCGCGCGTTTCGCATCTTCCAGAGGAATTCCCTTCATGGTTCCACTGGTATCGAGGATGAGGACCAGATCGGTCCCTTCCTGAGTGTCCGAAAAGGGAGTCAGCCGTTGCGTAGGGGTGACTTGCTCTGATGTCTGGACGAGGAAATCTTCTTTTTTCAGGCCTTCAATAGATTGTCCTCTATTATCGAGGGCACGCAAATAGATCCGTACGGAAGGCCATAGCTGAGTATCGATGCTGCGGATAAAGAGGTCGAGAGCACCGACGTCCGCCGCCAGTATCAAAATGAACAAAAAGCAAACCTTGATTGCTCTGATCTTTTTCATAATTCGAGCTCGAGTTATGGATTTATCAGCTCAAAGAGCCATATCTAGTTTTCTACAGTAATCCCTTCAGAGGCATTTGAAAATCATCACCGTCTGGCCGATATGAATCTCATCTCCATCTTTTAATTCTACTCGGTCTATGGAAGTATCCGGTCCGAAGTTGTTGACGAAGGTCCCATTCTTGGAGTCGAGATCGGTTATGAAAAATTCCTTCTCGCGATAGCGTATACTGGCGTGCTCGGAAGAAACAAAATTATCTTCGATTATGATGTCGCACTTGGCATCAGTTCCTACGTAACTCTGTTCCTGGCTGATCCTAATTACTTCATACTGACGGGTTCCTTCGGTGATGACCAACCAGCCAAAAATGGGTAGTTGCTTGGGGGCATCTGGATTGGGCAGAACGAGAGTTCCAGACCTTTTCCTCTGTTTTTGAGAGGGGTCGGTGGGCAGTGGCGCTGACCGCTGCGCCTCGGTTTTCGGGGGATTCGCAGACCCGCTGTTCTCCGCGACCGTTCCCTCTCCCGCACTGTTCTGCATGTCATCGCGCACGTCCCCCGAATGTCCCCCTCTTTGAGCGTCTCCGGGTTGCGTCTCGTTACTTGGCGTACCCCGAGTCTGACTTGCTCCATCTCCTCCATCGACCGCCGTGGGCTTGGGTGCATTGACCTCAGGGGTTTGCCGATTGGCTTCCGCTCTTTTCGGAGCAGTTTCGGCTTGGGGACAATAGGGGCAATTTTTGTCCTTTTTTGGATCGTACTGATGACCATTCTCGCATCTTACGTATTTGTTGGCGTCCACGGCAGTACCCTCCTCTATTGCGCTTTGAGTCTGGTTCTGGTTGCTGACTGATATTCGATTATCTGCAGTTCGCTACTGGTATCCAAGTTCATACAAAAAAACGGCATCAATTTACAACTACAGCATCTTGAACTTCAACTTGGAATCGCCGATGAGAATCACGTCGTTTTCTTGAAGTTTCCCCGTTATTACTTCTTCCCCATTGACAAAAGTCCCATTCTTCGAATCCAGATCTCTGATTACGTAATCCTCATCCTCTCCATAGCGAATGCTGGCATGTTTGGCGGAAACACCGGGGTCGTTCAGAATGATACTGCACTCGGGCGATGTGCCCAGCGTATTCCGACCGGAAAAAAGCTTGATGATCTCTCCTTTATCATTGCCTTCCATCACGAACAGGAATCCAATGATGTCGACATCCTGGGAACTCTCAGACATAATTTTGTTCTCCCGATCTGGACTCAATTATGAAGTAATCTTAGAAGCCTTCAACTTTCAACCACCACATGTAACCCGAATTGGAAAACCTTTGATATATCCACCCTCAATATCAAGCTTATACTGATCAGGAAGTCCTAAAGAATCTAAGTTTGCATCAAACATTAACGCCTCAATTCGCCAGATACTTAATGTATCATCTGCTGCAAACGGTTCAAAATATTGTGGACAGGGAAACATTACTCTGATTTCTTTTTTATTTCCTTCAAGATCATCTTCTTTTCCTTCAAGATCATCAGAAGGGAATAAGAATTTTCCCCCGATCAATTCCCATTCTCTCAAACGAGCATATGGCGCAGGGGGCGACGACTCTTTCAGATGCCAAAATCTCCACTGCCAAGATATTTTTTCTTTTTTTTCTTCCCATTTTTTGACTTGTAAACTATCTAGGTCAAAAGGGTAAGTATCCGCTCTGAAATTGAGACTGATACTGTTCAAAGAATCCTGATAGAAAGTGAATAAACTATCACCTGGTGTCCTATTATTAAATGGATCTTCTTTACGGAAGATCCCTTCTTTGAAATACCGAGAATTCAATAAACTACCCTCAATTGAATAGATGCCAATGCCAACGTATTCAATTGCATACTGATAACCGTCAGGAATATCAGAGCCTGGAAAAACAGGATTCTCTTTCCCTGGTCCGCAGGCCTGGGAAAGGCACAATATCAGAGCTATGAAGATTATCGATTTGCCCATCATTCCAATCCGTGGTTCCTGAAAATATTCACCGAAATTTCACCATTTTGAAACTCGAAGCCCAGATTATTCTTTTTTCTGACGTTATTTTGCTGCGATTGACCAATCCATGGCAAGCGCTCCTTAAAGAAATAAGTCCCAAGGCCTACTAATGCAGCTATCCCAGATATTTTCCTCCGGTTTGCAGCCTGATTGGCATTATCCAAATACCTTTTTGCTTCTTTTGAAATGAGACTTTTCTTGTAGTCCTTTTCATTGCCTTCGGGATCGAATACAAAAATCCCGATCGTCCCCACAATACCAACTCCTAAGGGCACATGTGGTTTAATCTTTTCAAACAGTGTTTCTTCAAACTGATCTGATCGTGTCCATAAAGTTCTAATTTTTCTGCTTTTTCTTCCCGGTTCGTATTCGACGATTAAATAACCGGTTCTTACTTTATTTTCTTTATCCTTCCTGATCTTCCTTATTTCATAGACTCTCTCTTTTTCAATTAAAACTTTCCCCTGCTTTAACTCCTCGTTCAGGGTGGGAATAAGGGAATTGGTTATCCTTTTCCCACCCTGGTATTTTACAAATTTGAAGCCTGTAATTTCCACATGGCCGCTTCCTGCTTTCTTAAAAGAGACTCTTCCGGATCTCGAGTCGAGATCAATAATGATCGGATCTGGCTCGACGATAAGATATCCCTCTGAGCTTCCTTCACCCTTTAAAACCAACTGCTTCTCCTCTTCACTACTTCTAATTATCAACGAAGCTGATGATTTAATCTTTTCTTTTGGCGAATAATGCACCCCAAACTGATAGCTACTATCCGGCGCAATGGAAAAAGAGGTCTTCACATTCTCGAGTTTAAAAGAACTTCTTCTCGCTTCCAGAGTTCCCGCTTCCGAAGAAATGGAAATATCTTCAATTTCTAGATCAGCTTCACCGTCATTGGATATGATAATCTCCTCGCCCTTTTTCTCCCCAACCGGAATCTTCCCAAATTTGATCTCTTCCTCAATACTTACGCTGAGCTTTGCCTTCGATCTTCTTATAATTTGACTACTCGGCGTATTTATTGAAACTCGATCTTTTACATCCTTCTTGTAACCATCCGGCCACTCCACGACCAGATTGTCGATCCTGCCGCGTGGCAACCCAATAAGC
>JABHWQ010000097.1 GCA_018657655.1 Chloroflexota bacterium
AGAACGTCTACCTCTGTATATTGCAGAATACGCATGGCGATACAATCATAGAAACATGGAAGCTAAAGACAAAATCAAGTCGATTTTACAATTGCTTGAAAACAGATACGAATATAGTGGCTAATTTAGGACTTTACCCAAGACTATATGGATTCAAATATAGCTACAGTAAACCCTGATACCCTGCTCAATGATGTAGATAGGATTATAACACGTGCAAGGCTACATCACTTGTTAGTGGTGAAAGATGGTAAAGCGGTTGTCATGATCACACAGCGTCTCACTCGGCAAGTGGGCCGACGAGCATTGAAACCAATAGAGACGGACCCGCGTGATGCTTTGCGAGGGGGGGGTTATGGAGTGTTTCAAGGAGCAATGGAGACCGGATCAGACCCGGTCCAGGCAAAGATTCACGCGGTGGAAGCGCCAAAGGAACTGGCAAGTGAATCTGGTCTTGAGAAAGAACTCGTTATGAGTGAAACCGTCACTGGTCCTTTTGAGGCCGCTGCAGAAATCGGGCCCGAGTCAAGGGCACAGCTTGAGGACGCGCTATTGTCTGAGATGATAGACAACCAAGACGATGGCACAGAACGAAAAACAGAGGATAATTGATCGTGAACCTTGTCCGCCTCAGACCAAATACGATGCTTCAACCCAGCTTCACTTTCCAACAACCACTTTCAAGCCGGCGGATTCACATATCTCCCTGGCTTTGTCTACTTTAGAATCATCTATTTTATCCAGTCCCTCAAGTGAGTATATCATCCCCACCCGCTCATAGCTGGGAGTTCCCCATTCATGATAGGGGAGCAGGGAGACCTGCTCGGCACCAATTTCACGGCTAAACTCAGCCAATTGCCGTATGTTCTCTTCAGAATCGTTGAAACAAGTGATCAACGGAACTCTTATCCATAACCGTTTTTTAGCAGCTGCCTTGCGAGCATTTTCCAGGATCATGGCATTGCTTTGCCCGGTCCCGGTGATATGCTGCCCAGGATCCATGTGCTTGATATCAAAAAGCACCAAGTCTACATAGTCCAGCACACTATCCATCAGTTCCCATTTGGCAAATCCACAGGTATCCAGCGTCGTGTGGATACCCCTATCCTTGAGTTGTTTGAATAGTTCCCGGGCAAACTTGGGTTGAGCCAGTGGTTCACCGCCTGAAGCAGTCACCCCCCCACCGGAGTTTCTGTAGAAAGGTTCATCGCTCATAACTTCCGCGATCACCTCTCCTACAGTCATGTATTGCCCGGCGATGATTATCGATCCGCTCGGGCAAACCTCGCCACACTTAAGGCAAACATCACACTTTTCACGGTTAATTACTCGACCTTGTATGGGATCAGCGGTTATTGCCCCCTGGGGGCAGGCATCCAGGCATTTGCCGCACCCGATGCACTTTTTATCATACGTCATTATTTCCTGGTGGGGAGCCTGGGATTCTGGGGTACTACACCACTGACAGCGCAAGGGACACCCCTTCAAGAAGACGGTGTCCCTAATACCCGGTCCGTCATGGACGGTGAATCGCTGAACGCGAAGTACTAGGCCTTTGATATCTTTCTCATCTATTAGCGCCAATCAACTACCCCACAAAGGATTGTTCGGTTCGATCTATTATATCATCCTGTAGGGTTTCAGTCAGGTCCACAAAGTATGCTGCATAACCAGACACTCTGACAATCAGTTCTTCGTGTTCCTCTGGTTCAACCTGAGCTTCCTTAAGTTCTTCAGGAACCACAATATTGAACTGAATGTGATGGATTCCCAGGTCAGACCAGGTCTTCAGGTAGTCGGCGAACACCTCACGGTAATCGCTCTGCAACATCTGCGGTGCAAACCGTTGATTGAGCAAGTGGTTGTGAGATTTGAGCGGATCAATCTTACCAACAGACTTCAAAACCGCAGTCGGTCCCTTGACATCGCGGCCCTGTGCCGGTGAGATGTTGCCATCCGGCAGTGGCTCTTTTGCGAAACGTCCATCGGGAGTTGCTCCGCATCCGGCGCCAGTGAAGTATCCCATCGAGGCCGAGGTTCCATCGATATCGTATGGCTCACCGTAGTAGGAAAGATAATTTTTTGCTTCTCGAGCCATTCCATAAAAAACGGTCTTGGCAAGATCATCTACATAATCATCATCGTTGCCGAACTTGGGAGCAGCCAATAGCATTTGGCGAAGGTCTTCTTTACCCTCGAAGTTAGTATCGAGCGCCTCGCGGAGTCCAGCCATAGTCAATTTCTTCTCATCAAAAACCAGCTTCTGAACGGCTGCCAGTGAATCGGCTGCGGTAACACCGCCAATCATCAAAAACCAGCTACGAGGAAAGTATTGCCACTTGCGACAATCCAGTGCCACATCGATCGAATCATCCAGCATGATAGTGGTAAATGGCCGTGGCAGCAATTCTTCATAGACCATGTCACCGGCATTCCCCAAGGCAGCATGTTTTTCAGCAAAGAAATTGTACTGCACGAAGAAGGCATCGATCACATCCTCAATCGATTCGAATGTGTTCGGATCGGGCGTTTGTGCTCCCAGCTGCTGCCCACTCATATTATCGATGCCCTTGTTCAAAGCAAGATCCAGACATTTGGGGAGCGAGAAATGACCCATTGACTGCCGATTGACAATGTTCTTGCCCGGTATTTGCCACGCCATGCAATTGTTAATAGCATAACTGCGGGCATCCTCGATAGAGAAACCTCGCTGCAAGAAATACGGAATCAGGACTTTGTCATTGAAGAAAGCTGGCTGAGCAACACCGGTCGACTGACAATCGATCGCTTTCAATACAAGGTTCCTGGGTGTTTTGTCACTATAACGGAAACAGAGAGGCGGTTGTACCGACTGCAATTCCATAGTAGCTTCTAATATAAGATAGGAAAGCTCGTTGGAAGCATCGTTCCCTTCAGTATCCAGTCCGGCCAAGGTTATGTTCTGCCATGCAAGTCCGCCGCCGCCAGCGCTCATCATTACCGGTGGATGAACATATCCCATTTCTTCGAATTTGATCCAGAGCATCTCGATCAGATTCAGGGCCTCTTCTCTGGTAATCCGACCTTCTTCTATATCCTTTTTGTACCAGGGGTAACAGACATAGTCCAACCTGAAGCCTGAACCCACAGCCGGCATCTCAATAAAATCGACAATTATGTGGATAATGAAGAAACTTTGCAGGCAATCATGGAAAGTCTGGCAGGGATTTTCGGGTACGCGTTCGCAAATATCAGCGACTTTCTCAAGAGCGGCTTTCTTTTCCGCATTAGTCTCGGTTGCTGCTTTCTCCCGTGCCAGTGCAGCATATCGCTTGGAAAACGCAATCGCCGCTTCTACCGTGACGATCGCCGCTTCCAAAAATCGCTTCATTTCGCCATATTCCTGAGTGGAAAGGCTCTTGTCCTCACCGATCTCTTGCAACCTGGCTTGACAATCATCAATGATGGCCCTTAAACCGGTCTTGAAAATGCGCTCATAAGCAGGCAGGGTAGAATCCCACTGGTAGGACCAGAAGAAAACGCCGTTGTACTTGGAATAGGCTTTAACGCTATCCGGTACAAGTTCCCGTTCCT
>JABHWQ010000096.1 GCA_018657655.1 Chloroflexota bacterium
GCTATCATCCACCTGAACGGTGAAATCGTAGCTGCCTGCGGCAGTCGGTGTACCGGAAATTACTCCGGCAGTGTCAAGGTTCAGTCCGCCGGGCAATGTACCGGACCATGTCCAAGCGTAGGGCGTAGTCCCTCCAGCAGCCGCCAGTGTGGCTGAGTATCCTATCCCTTCTTTTCCGGCAAGTAGACTTGTGGTAGTGATCTCAAGTGGGCTCACGGCAGCGCTGATGCTGATACTGAGTGCTTGCGTATCGACTTGGCTATCGCTGTCATTCACCTGAACGGTGAAGTCGTAGTCGACTGCCGCCGTCGGTGTTCCTGAGATGACTCCGGTAGTAGCATCAAGGTTCAGTCCGCCGGGCAATGTACCGGACCATGTCCAAGCGTAGGGCGTAGTCCCCCCAGCAGCTTCCAATGAAGTGGAATAGAATTCCGCTACTGTACCATTAGGCAAGCTGTTCGTTGTGATATTCAGGGTTGGTACTGGTTCAGATACCTGCAACTTTATCACAGGTTTGAAGATGACTTTTCCTGATCCTGTGAAATTGATTGATTTATCAGCTATGAAATCGAATAGCAACGAAGTAGTCTGCCCCGACTCGATATTGAAAGGCCTCACAAACTTCAGTTTACCGCTCGGAACCTCGGCTGTCTGTGTCCCAGAAGAAGTCCCGTGCAGGTATTCCACTATGACCGAATCCACGGTCATCCTGATTTGCGTATATTTGCCAGGATCCAAAAAGTCTGTTCCCAGAACCTCTGATACTTCCTGAACTAATAGAAGGTCAAATGTCCCTTCGATATCTAACTGTATCCAGCTTCCATTGCCATCGGCATCATCTGAATTATCCTCTACTACAGCGTCAGATTCGTCCGAAGGCTCGTCGTCAGGCGTCGGTGTAGATTCATCATTACCCGCTACTCCTTTACCGTTTCCTTGGGATTTCTGTTTGTCCTTGTTTTTATTCTTGTTCTGGTCACCTTCACCGTCCTGGTCCCGATCTTGGTCTTGTGCTTGCTCCGCTACTGCCTGATGTACCTCAACTCCCAAAACAGTAACTTTGACACTTGTTATCTCATATCCTGGAGGAGCGTCGGTCACCAGTATCTCAATGATCCCGGCAGAGGGTGTGGATGTTGAAGATGTGGAGCCTACTGGCTCTGTTTGCTGGGGACTTGTTGGTATCGATTGTGCGGGAGGATTCTCAGCGGGTGTCTCACCAGTCACATCGGTATCGCTCGAAACTACTGGTGTCGATTCACTTGCTGTCTCGCTAAATCCCTCAGGTGTTGGGCTATCCGATCCGGTAGGTGCCGAAGTCGCGTCTGAAGGCGTTGAGATACCGGAGCCCTCTAACACAGATGTTTTTTCGGGCGTGGAGCTGCCACCATTACATCCAGCAACAAGCCCTGCCACTAACATTAGAATGATTATTATTCCTATATATTGTTTCATTTATATATCCTCACACTTTCTATTCTGTAAGCTATAACGTAGGTTCCACAGAACTGTCAGGTCGTGAATTAAGTATGTTATCCACAAGTCGAAACATTTTCTCATTTTGGACCTCCTTTCCTTTCTGTAACCAACAACGTTATGATTCTCAAAATGTCATGCAAAATAGTACCAAATGCCTACGTTGCTGACATTTCGTTGCCAACTTCGTTTTATTTTGTGGGAGAGGATAATTTCTCTCGAAACGGTCCCCTTTGCCATATTGAATGATATACTGAGTAGTCAGAATCCGACTTTGTTTTGCGGAAAGCTCTATGGCGAAGATGGAAATCGAGAGAAAGAAACTTGAAGAGATGCTGGTTGCTCTTTACGAGGAATCATATGACAAGGTAGCCCGATATATATTTATCCGTATTGGGAATCAACAGGAAGCGGAGGACTTAGCCTCCGAAACCTTTGTGAGAGCCTTGAAATCTCTTAATTCCTATCAAGAACGCGGATTGCCGATGGAGGCCTGGATTTTTAAAATCGCTCACAATATCGTTGTTGATTATTTACGAAAAGTGAGCAAAAGGCAGATGGTGAATCTCGATGAAGTTACAATCGCAGATGATTCTAACCCTGAAGAGGCCGCTGTTTCAAATGACCAGATTGCCAGAGTTACGAAGGCGCTCGGTGGTCTTTCGCCATCACAGCGTGAAGTGATAGCCTTGCGTTTCTTTTCAGGTTTGAGTTCAACTGAATGTGGAAAGGTAATGGGGAGGCAACCCGGAGCGGTGAGAGAAATGCAGAGTGCAGCGATCAAGTCGCTTCGACATATCCTATATAAGGATACCCGATCATGAGCAACGATTTTGACAAAATACTGGACGATTGCCTGGACCGCATAAACGGCGGGCAGAGTGTTGAGGAGTGCCTCAAGCTGTATCCGGCGTTTGCGGTTGAGCTCGAACTGTTGCTCAGAACCATTAGCGATTTACAGGGTGAAGTTGCTTTTGTACCCAGTGAAATGGCGAAGTTTAAAGGAAGGCAACAGCTTCTCCAGGAAAGGGTGCGTTTGGATGCCGAACGTCATACATCGAAGATTCCTTTCCTGCAACGATTCTTTGGTCAGCCGAAACTATGGGCCCCTGTAGCGGCGGCTCTTATTGTGATACTTATCGGATTTGGTCTTTCGAGTATGTTCACACCCGATGATGGTGA
>JABHWQ010000095.1 GCA_018657655.1 Chloroflexota bacterium
ATCGTAGAAACGGAAGCCACGTTGTACCCAGGCAACACGTCTCTCCCTATTTTCGCGGACAATGCCCATTAATCCGTAGAGTTGAGCAGCCAGCACCATATGGCGTTGCTTGTAGATGCCGGCATGAATATGCATAGAGACTTCAGGATTGAAGGGCTCTTTGTTATTCAGCCTTTTGATGTTCTCTTGCCGAAGGTTATCCAGAACGCCGCCAGTGATTACAGTAATCTCCCAGGGTTGACCGTTCTCTGCTGAAGGAGATCGAGCGCCCAGTTCAAGAACTTTGTGCAGGATTTCTTTTGGAATCGGATCGGGTTTGAAACCCCTTATGCTTTTACGCTGTTTTACTGCGTCTATAACATCCATTTGTCATTCCTTTTTATCAACTCAGAAAATTGACTTGCTTTCCCTGTTGCAGGAAGGGGAGGCGGATTTGGTCGATTACGTCTACCAGAGCGAGTATGCGTAGTATTTGCTCTGTATCTGCATTATACATTTTCAGCACCAATAATACAATATTATTTGCTATAATGGTTCAAAAGAGGAAATCATAAGCCAAAACTAATATCTATATGTTCAATTATAATGCTATAGTTGTGCAGATAGTGAAGTATATATATAATGAAGAAAACAGTTTTTGCCAATCCTTACCAGAGTAGAAACAGCATATCAATTTTAGAGGATAATTCCTATGATGAAGGCTGCATTGATCCACGGTCCGGGAGATATCAGGCTGGAAACAATTAACATTCCGGTGATCCAGGATGATGAGATTCTGGTAAAAGTGCATGTATGTGGGATTTGTGGCACCGATGTTCATTCATTTAAGGTGGGCTATCCCTCGATGTCAACAGAACCGGTAATCCCAGGGCACGAGTTTAGTGGGGAGGTGGTGGAGGTAGGGTCAACAGTTAATGGTTTGAGCGTGGGGGACAGAGTGGTGGGAACCGGACTCCGTGATTGCGGTAAATGCTATTGGTGTGAGAATAAGATTGGATTCTGTCCCAATCCCACGGTTCCTGGCGAAGGTTTGGATGGGGCTATTGCCGAGTATGTAGTTGTGCCCAAACCCGTGTTGGGAGTGTTGCTCTTCAATATACCGGAGGGCATAAGTTGGGAAGAAGCCGCTACTATCGAACCCATGTCGGTATCATGCTATGCCGTGGAGGAAGCGCGCATGAAAGAGGAAGGAACCGTAGTCGTATTGGGAGCAGGGGTGATCGGGCTTGGTGTGCTTCAGGCATGCAAAGCAAAGGGGGCATCGAAAGTGATAGTGAGCGAACCCTCCGGCATGCGCCGCGAAATGGCCCGTAGACTGGGCGCTGATATAGTATTGAACCCGTCGGAAGTTGATCCGGTTGAAGCTGTTATGGAGGCTACCTCGGGGCATATGGCTGGCGTGGTTTTCGAATGTTCCGGGGTGCCATCCGCTTTCATGCAGGCACCACTGATGATCCAGCCTTTCGGGAAAATAATGCAGGTCGGGATTTACGAAAAGAACCTTGAACTTCATGCGGACCTTATGAAGCTGATGTTTCAGTTTAGGAACGCAACCATTAGAGGCTGCGGCGGACAGCGATGGGACAAAGCATTGGAATTCATGCAGGCGGGTAAGATCAGGACAAAGGATCTGGTTACACATGTATTCCCTCTGCAGGATGTCAGAAAGGCTTTCGATACTCAAATGAAATCCGATGAAGCTATTAAAGTGCTTGTCAAGCTAGTTTGATTGTGTTTAGTTCCCTCCTTTACATTCCCCAATTTCGCCTTAAATCTATGTTGTGTCAATAGCCTCGGTATCGATCTGGTATGCACTTTCTTGCCATCTTTTCTACTTTCGATATATATGTCAAATACCCATGACAAAATCCCCACATCGTGGCAGGGGCTAAAGTTATCAAAAGGGACAAAACTGTAATATATTATGAATTAACTGGTATTATTGTCAGGACAATACATCTATAAATGTGCAACTTAGGCACTCGGGTATTGCCTTTTGCATGGTGCCATTATATAATGCAAAGACACAGAAGGAGGTCGCTATGTCAGGTGAATTGGCGGAAATTGAAGCAATCAAGAATCTTAAGTACAAATACCTCCGTTGTGTTGATTGCAAACTTTGGGATGAGCTTGCAAAGTGTTTTACACCGGACGCAACCACAAGTTTTTCCAGTGGGAAGTACAGTTTTAAAGGCGTGGGTGCGATTGTCAATTTCCTCAGAGATTTGAATCCTACGACGGTCCACATGCACCATGGGCATCATCCTGAGATTGAACTGACCAGTGATACAACTGCCACGGGCACATGGGCACTGGAAGACTACGTGATAATGACCGAACTGAATATGTCCCTGCATGGAGCGGCTTTTTATCATGATGAGTATGTGAAAGTGGATGGTGATTGGAAGATCAAGCACACAGGATACGAGCGCGTTTTTGAGGAGACATGGAACAGGGCCGATATCCCGAGCTTGAACCTCATGCAGAATATGCATGCTCCAAAATAAGTCACTTTCCATTTGTATCCGTATACCTCTAACGATCTGTCGATAAGGTTCAGGGTGGGTTTGTGTATGCGCAACACAGGGACCTTTTTGGCGTTTTCATGGGACAATAGCGCCTTGACATCCGATTTTGACGAGTGATACAATCCCGCAAAAGAATGAATTATCACGACTTTGTCCACAAGCGTATCACGATTTTATCCACATGGCCCAGTGGCCTTTATTCCTCGCGTGTGGCGCTCAGCCACTTTCCCTTTTGTACCACAAAGCCTGAGAAACGTTGATTCGTATATTTGGATTCAAATCAGTCAGGAATGAAAAGGAGGTATGATGGGTATCTGTTACCAGGGAAAAACGCTCGATGAACTTGTGAGCGAACGAGACCAATCCTTCAGGGAAACCGGCCATGCGTATGGTCTGAAGGAACTGACACTACTCGATAGTGATCCCGCCAAGTTCATGCGTTTTCAGATGAGATTGGTGGCCTCGTGTATAAATGCCCGGGAGACTGCCAAGTTGATATCAGCCAACCCGATGTCCATTATCCAGGGGGAACTGCTCTTCATG
>JABHWQ010000349.1 GCA_018657655.1 Chloroflexota bacterium
GCGGATGGTCTGACGATCGAACAGATTGGAAAAAGCTTTGTAGGCCGTATTCCGCTTGTACGTCCGGGGGAGCCGGACGATATAGCTAAGGTAGTTCTATTTCTGGCCAGCGCAGCTGCAGACTACATGACAGGTGGTGTTCTCCTCGTAGATGGGGGATACTTACTATCTTAAAACTTATTGGAGGCAACCTGATCAATGGCGACTATTTCGGAACTATTTGACTTGAGTGGGAAAAGTACCATAGTAACTGGTGGCGGTACAGGTATAGGCCAGGCAATTTCAATGCGCCTTGCAGAAGCAGGGGCCAGTGTTATGATCACTGATATTAACCTTGAAGCTGGTAACCAAACCGTCGAAATGATTAAAGCCGATGGCGGAAAAGCACAGGCGATACAAGCTGATGCGTCGAGTTCATCTGATGCCAAAAAAACAGCGCAAGCCACGATCGATGCTTTTGGCAGAATCGATATACTGGTGAACAATGCCGGGATTTATCCTGTATCACCCGTTATGGAAATCAGTGAAGCATTGTGGGATAGAGTTCTTGATCTTAACCTGAAAGGGACATTCTTGTATGCTCAGTCCATTGCTGAAGTGATGATCAAAACTGGCCAGGGTGGAAAGATTATCAACATGGCTTCCGTAGATGGAATGCGTCCCACTGGATTAGTGGCACATTACAATGCCTCTAAAGGGGGCGTTATTATGCTTACCAAAGCGATGGCTTTAGAGTTAGCCCCGCATCGCATTCTGGTAAACGCTGTGGCACCCGGGGGTATCATCACCACCGGCACAGCCCAGACTGGTGTGGAGATGCAGCAAGCAACCGGCAAATCCTTGGAGCAGATGGCGGAGGATATAAGTAAAAGGATGCCGCTTGGTCGCATGGGAGAACCTGACGAGGTTGCTCGGGTGGTACTGTTCTTGGCCAGTAGATGTGCCGACTACATGACCGGCGAAATTGTTGTTGTAGATGGCGGATATCTACTTTCATAAATAATCCTGTACAGTTTGCTTCAGTCTCCAAATGTAGCGCCAACCGAAAAACATAGGAGTATTTCGTGGAAATAATACCAGGGATTTACCAGATCAAGACTCCGTTGAAAGACAATCCCCTTGGTTATGTCAATACGTATCTGATTGAAGGTACCGATGGCTGGGTGCTGATTGATACCGGATGGAACGATGAGGAAGCTTTCGAGGCTTTCAGTCACCATCTAAAAGAGATAGGACTTGATTTTAAAGATATCAATCTGATTATCGTTACACATATTCATCCTGATCATTTCGGTATGGCCTACAGGCTGAAACAGCTTTCGGGGGCAGATCTGGCGCTCCATGAAGTGGAAAAGGATATTATAGACCTGAGTGATATGTGGTCCGGCGATATTATGAATAACATGCAGGAGTGGATGCGTAGCAACGGAGTTCCCGATGATCATTTCAATGAATTTGATGACACGTTTAAAGGCACCATAAGCGATGTTTTCAACACTGTGCCGGATAGGGCGCTAAAACATGGGGAAATAATCCACACTGGCCATTTTGACCTGCAGATTATATGGACTCCGGGACATTCCCCCGGACACATTTGCCTGTATGAACCAACGAAAAAGCTGCTGTTTTCGGGCGATCATATTCTCCCAATGATTACTCCCAATATCTCCATTCACGCAAATGTAGACAGCAACCCCCTTGGCGACTATTTGCAATCGCTAAAGCTGCTTGAAGATATCGATATGGATTTGGGATTGCCGGCCCACGAGGATATCTTTACGGACCTGCCGAAGCGTATTGAGCAGCTGTTGGCGCACCACGAGGAACGGAAACGGGAGATCATCGAAAAGATACAAGGAGAAGCCAAAAACGCCTACGATATCTCGTCCTTGATAACATGGATGGAAGGCCAGATAACTTGGGATGAACTGGGCCCTATCGATAGAAGAATAGCCGTTACGGAGTCGCTGGCACACCTCGAAGCGCTTCGGGTTGAAGAGAAAATAGAGCGAATACAAGAAGGGGCACTAACCTTCTATAAAGCTATCTAAAGACTGTTACTGTACAAAGGCAATATATTGGAAATATTTCCTGGTATTTTTCAAATCAAGTTACCGCTACGTAATAATCCTGCGGGACACATCAATACGTATCTTCTCAAGGGAAATGATGGCTGGGTACTAGTTGATACGGGATGGGATGATCTGAGTGCCCTTGATGAACTCAGCAGACAGTTAGGGAATATCGGTATCCGGATTGAGGATATCTCGCTGGTTATCTATACCCATATTCATCCGGATCACTATGGTCTGGCAGGTGTTTTAAAACAAAAGTACGGAACAAAGCTGGTGCTGCATCGACGCGGCAAAGACTCCATAGTACACAGATATTTTGGGAAAGAAACGTTTATCAAAGAACTGGCTGATTGGCATCTCATAAATGGGGGTTCTCAAGATCATGCCGACGCAGTTGAGGTTATGTCCATTGACTATATAGGTCATGTGTCGCCGGTGCTACCGGATACCTTCCTTGACGCAGGGGATATCATTTCCACTGGCCAATTCAGTTTGGAAGTTATCTGGACTCCGGGCCATGATCAAGATCATATATGCTTGTATGAACCGGAGAATAGAGTCCTGTTGTGTGGCGACCATATCTTGCCGGATACAGTTACTCATGTAGGAATACAAACAGAGTGTACGGAAAACCCGCTGCTAGATTATGTAAACTCGTTGAAAGCCATACGCCATTTGGATGTTGAAGCTGTACTCCCTGCACATGAATATATTTTTAATAACTTCTCCGATAGGATTGATAGTTCACTGTACTACCATAACCGGGTACATTCAGAGATTATCAATGGGTTATCCGACGGACCCAAAACAGCCTATGGAATCTCGGAGACTATAAACTGGACGGAAAGTCCTGTGCAGTGGAAGTCCTTACCCGTTTTGGTACAGGCATTGTTCGCGACCAAAACCCTGGCATACCTGAAAGCTCTCGTTATGGAAAGTAAGGTGCAAAGGGTCGACAAATACGGCTTAACCGTTTACAATGCCACTTAAGGTGTAGTAAATCGGTAAGAGGAAACACAATGAGTTTCCAAAGGCCTCAGATATTCCGTCCGCCAAGTGAAGCACGCAGCTATTTTCTTCCCCTGACGCAGGGTTGTTCAAACAACTCCTGTTCCTTTTGTCGCTATAATGGCGCTCAACTTCATGTTAGGGATGTGGAGGAAATAAAAGAAGAGATCGATGCGCTCGACCTATATTTAAGAGAGGGCGTTTGTCTTCCGCATATACATCCGGTCGTATATCAAGTGGCTTCCCATCTAACCACAAAGCGCGTATTCTTGCAAGATGGGGATGCTCTTGTCTATCCGTATCCAAAACTGGTAGAGGTACTTCAATATCTGAATGTGAAATTCCCATGGCTGGAAAAAATCGCCGCCTATGCTACTCCTCAGGATCTTCTGAGGAGATCCGTTGAAGAATTAAAGGTATTAAAAGAACTCAAACTTGATATTGTCTATGTGGGCCCCGAGAGTGGGGATGATGAAGTGCTCAAGCATGTTAACAAGGGAGTAACTCACGATGAAATAGTCGAGGGGACTCGTAGAGCGAAAGAAGCGGGTATAAGCTTGTCAGTGACTGTGCTTCTTGGTTTGGGTGGAGTTACCGGAAGCGAAAGACATGCTCACGAAACAGCACGAATTCTCACTGAAATAGATCCGGAATATGCCGGAGCTTTGACTCTTACACTAGTACATGGAACCCCCCTTTACGAGGAGTCGTGTCAGGGAAAATTTGAATTGATTTCGCCCCTTCAGTCTCTTAACGAACTAAAAACAATAATTGAGAATGCAGACTTCACTAATTGCTTTTTCAGTTCGATGCATGCATCGAATTACCTGGCAGTACGTGGTGTGCTGCCTCAAGATAGAAACCGAATGCTTGGACAACTGAGTCATGTCCTAAAAACGGAAGATGAGTCCCTGCTTCGTCCCGAGTTTATGCGAGAATTGTAAGAAATTTGAGTATTTGCCTGTTGTTATGTAAAATAATATTCCAGGGAGACGTGTAATTGCCGGGGCAATCGAGGGAGGGGTAAAGCTGTGGTTACGAATTATGTAAAGAATGGTACCGATACGATGCGCAGGATTGCCGTATGTCTATCCAAGGGGGGAGTAGGCAAGACCACTACTGCGATTAATCTGGCACATGGCTTGGCTATTGCTGGTTCAACGGTCCTACTCATCGACACCGATACCCAGGGACAAGTCGCCAGTGCGTTAGGTGTTGAGCCGGAAGCAGGGTTAGCTGAATTGCTAACGCAACGGGCCGATATCGAAGAAACGATTGCCCCTGTGAGAGAAAGATTATGGTTACTAGCCGGTGGTAGATCTTTGGCAGGGGCAAAAAGAGAAATCGACAGGCGTACCTTCGGAGGGGAACTTGCGCTGACGGAAGCACTGGAACCGATAGAAGGGAAGTATGATTTTGTGGTTCTGGATACGGCTCCGAGTTTGGATATTTTGAGTGTCAACGTATTGTTCTATGCCAAAGAAATACTGACTCCTGTTTCCCCCGAAGTATTAACTTTGCAAGGGGTATTGGAGTTTCAGCATAGCTTGAATGGTGTCCAAAAATATCACAAGGAACTTCAGTTGAAATATGTATTACCTACATTCTATGATCTTAGGGTAAAGAAGAGTCACGAGATATTGGATCAGCTGAAAGTCCATTATGATGACTTGTTATGTCAACCGATTAAATACAGCGTAAAGCTTTCAGAGTCGCCTGGTTATGGGCAGACGATATTTGAGTATGGTCCCAACTCACCAGGAGCGGAGGGTTACAAAATACTCACACAGAGGGTAATGAAAGATGGCAAATAGGAAAAAGACGCCGGATATCCTGGGGGACTTGCTTGGGGGCGGTAGATTACCTAAACCTCAATCAAAAAC
>JABHWQ010000094.1 GCA_018657655.1 Chloroflexota bacterium
GAACGTCTACCTCTGTATATTGCAGAATACGCATGGCGATACAATCATAGAAACATGGAAGCTAAAGACAAAATCAAGTCGATTTTACAATTGCTTGAAAACAGATACGAATATAGTGGCTAATTTAGGACTTTACCCCAGCTATAATCATAGAGCAGATTAGCCAGCCTACTATGAATCCGAGAGTTGCTCCCCCCTGTCGGTCCAGCCAGCCCAGGAATGTAATGCTGACAGCCTTCTGTATCACCATCGCTATGACGCATACAACAACGAAGACCACTCCCAATATCAGGGCGAATGCCATGATATTAGCAACACTTTGGTTATCGATGAAACCGAGGCTGTCAGCGAGTGAGTCTTGTAATCTGCCCGCAAGAAATATTGCCAAAATCAATCCGAATAGAGGAACAACTGCTTGGATAAGGCCGCGTTTCAATCCGAGAAATGTAAATACAGTCAGAATGACGAGTATCACTATGTCTAACCAGTTCATGGGCACCTCCCGTACGATGTTATTAGGCGCTCAGATCCACAAAGAATCAAAGACAAATACATATATCACAAGCCAAGAAAACTTGCCTTGTATATTAAAGACGTAATTTGATCCCTTTTTGTTCTTTTATCCGGTTTTGTTGAAAGGATATCCAAAGAAAAGAGCCCGGTATTACCGGGCTCTTTGAATAGTGAAGCACCGGATTATGATTATTTCTTCACTGCGGGTACTGGCTGATCCTTCTTTGATGCCCCCGAGTTCACTAATTCTACTATTTTTGGGGCTATCTCTGGTAGTGGTAAAACGAAGTCGATATTTTCAGTAGCTGCCGCTGCCTTTGGCATTCCATAAATAATGCTGGTGGCCTCATCTTGAGCTATAGTTGTGCCTCCCAGGTTTTTAATGTGAGTAATCCCTTCTGCACCGTCTAGTCCAATGCCTGTCAGGATCACTCCGATGGGATTAATCCTGGGGATGCGCTTAAGAGACTTCATAGTGATGTCTATAGCAGGGCGCACAAAATTGACTTTCTCTTTATTGGTCAGTACTATTCCGCGATTGCCCCTGAGTTCCATATGCACTTGGCTGGGAGATAAGAGTATAATTCCTTTTTCGAGGTATTCCCCATCTTCGGCTAGTTTGACCTTCATCTTGGATGCACCTGCAAGTTCATCCCTGACCGACTTATTAACGTAGATCGGCATGTGCTGAACTATGAGTACAAAAGCATCAAGGACAGGTAAATCAGTAAGAATCGTTTGTAAGGTTTCCGGACCACCGGTTGAAGCACCGATGATAATAATATTGCTGGATTCCACAGTGAAGCTCCCTTGAAAAAGCAGTTAATAGTCAATTTTAGCTGGTGGCGATCCCTTTAGACTGAGCCTGTTCAAGCCATTCGCAGTATTTCTCAACAATAGGGGCTGGCATTCTAAGCCTGGAGGTACGATCAAGTGTGGAGAAAGTTTGTCTCTCATTCGGTGAAACAGGAGTTATCCCCGGGGCTTTTTCGAGCTCCATGACATACTTGCCCAATTCTGCTCTGGATTTTCTCTTCACTTCAGATGTTTTCATGGTTTTAGCAGAATCGAAGGAATCTTCCATTTGCAGCCCCTTGAATTGAGCTTGTTACCTGTAACACTACTGGTTCCAGATATGTAAAAATTTGGGCTATTGAAAACTCATTCACAAGCAATACCATGTTGGTAAAAACCCCATCGTTTCCACTAAGGATGATGGGGTTGTATTTCCACCTCTATGCTTGCTTGTGATCTAGAATCTCAGGGTGATTGCTTTAGTCCATTCGCTTGACGTTATCACCAATTAACTTTTGCATAATCCTTTTTGTGTTGCATCATGATGTCCATGAACTCAGCTGTTGGCAGTACCAGGAGCATTCCCCCAATATCGCGATCCTTAGTCGAAAAGACCGTTTCCATGACGAACAGCTCATCGCGATCTATGATGACGTCGGCCAGGGCAGCATCCAAGATGGCTCCTGCCATATCCATCATCACCGTGGGAGGCGATGGCATAAGGCGCAATCCGGTGTTATCAGCCACGGAGTTCATAAAGAAGCTTCCTGTTACATTACCCATCTCCTGCAATGCAGATGCTTCCATTTCTCCCAATTCCTCAGTAGTTCCCGGTTCCTCGCCAAAGAGCATATCAACCAAGCCGAAAGCAATAGGGATTGGGTAAATAAGCATGAGGTGTCCCGTAGCTCCTCCGGTTATGGCTACATAAATTACCACCACTTCGTTCTCCGCGCCTCCAACTAAATCAGCTGCCTGCGCTACAGGGATTGTTCTGAGATCAAGAGCAGTGATTGTGATATCCATACCCACAAATCCCGAAAGCCCGGAGACGGCGCTTCGAGTTCCATCGCCTACCAGTTCTGTCCATCGAGCCAATTCGATTTGGTTAATTTCGGATTTGCCTTCTTCTACCAATTCTTGTCTCCTTCATTCACCCATTATTACTAACTTCATCAGGCTGGGTATATCCAGTATCAATGCCACTTCTCCGGTACCCAGAATACTCGCTCCGGCGATACCTTTGATTTCACCTACGAACTTGCCCAAAGATTTCACTACTACTTCCTGTGGTTCTTTGAAGGAATTCACTATTAGACCTACCATCCTGTCCCCAGTCTTTACTACGGCTATGTGGACCTTCTCACCGGGTTCTCTTTTCCGAACACCTGTGCCGAGAACCTCTTCCAGGTTGAGCAGGGGTACAACCCTGTCTCGAAGCCTTATAACTTCTCTCTGAGTGACAGTCTGTATTTCTTCCGGATTCAATCTGAGGGTCTCGGATACGGCAACCAGAGGGAGAGCATAGGTTACACCACCGGAGGAAACCAGGAGCCCATTGATAGTTGCCAGGGTTAGAGGCAGCTTCAAAGTAAACGTGCTGCCCTGCCCGGGCTTGGTTTCTACGTTGATGATACCGTTTAATGCCTCGACATTCTGTTTCACTATGTCCATGCCAACGCCTCGGCCGGACACGTCGGTGATCTTTTCTGCTGTTGATAGACCTGCTTCAAAGATCAGATCTACAGCCTCATAGTTGTCTATCCTTGCCGCTGTATCCGCGGTGATGACACCATTTTTGACCGCCTTCTCTTTAAGGGCTGCTCCGTCTATTCCCTTACCATCATCTTCTACGGTTATGGCGATATAACTCTGATCATGTGCAGCTGTGAGACGGATTGTTGCTTTTGGTGGTTTGCCGACGGCTTGGCGTACTTCCGGTAGTTCAATACCGTGGTCTACGGCGTTTCTCAGCAGGTGAACTAAAGGATCGCGGATGTGCTCAATAACGGAACGATCGATGCCAGTTTCCTGACCCTCCATTACAAAATCGACCTGCTTACCCGCTTTGTGTGCCAGGTCCCTGATCAACCTGGGGAAACGGGTGAACACTGTTCCCACCGGCATCATTCGGGCTTCAGTGATATCCAGTTGAAGATCATCCACAATCTTGGAAATATTAGTAAGGGTTTTGCTTAAGTTGAAAATCTCTTCGTCATCTCGATACCTGGCTGAGAGTTGTGTCCCGATCCGATTAAATGCGGTTCGGGCAACAACCAGCTCCCCGATTTGGTTCATGAGGCTGTCAAGACGTTCCACGTCTATCCGTACAGTCTCTGATACTTTCTGATTGCTCGTTTTCCCCGAACTGTCGGGGGATTTGGTTGGCTGTGTAGAGGCGGAGTCAATGATCTCTTCCGCTACGACGATCACATCCGGTTCCGTCTCGGGCTCTTCGTCAATTGTTGCGGTTTTGCTTGGGTCATAGGGTTCGATTTGGATACCTTCAATATCCGGTATTCCGTTTATCGTTTCCCTTATCTCTTCTTCCTCCAGCCTTCCAGCTACGATCAACGTCATGTCATGCGTGACTTTCTCTGCTTCAATTTCCTCCATGGTAGGATCGGATGTGATAATGTCGCATTTCTCTCCCAAATCATTCAGTACCTGGAAGAAACGGACTGCTGCCCATAGGCTACCCTCTTCGATATTGATGGTAATCTCATATGCTTTGTTACCAGTGGAAAGCAACTCTTGAAGGCGCTTTCTTCCCTCTTCACTTAGCGGGGTGGCCACAATTGGTCCGTTTTTTCCGGCGCAGTCAGCGTCTTGTGCTGCTGATGCCGTATTGGCCAGCTCCGCCAGTGTAGCGATCTCATTAGATACATCGATGGGGATTTCTTCCTCAGCTGTCAGGTTTTCACGTAGTATCCTAAGAGCGTCGAGGGCGGCCAAAAGTGCATCGGCTATTTCCGTGGTTACTGATAATTCTCCGTGCCGTAACTTGTCCAGGATATTTTCCATAGCGTGAGTTAACTCGGCCATTATATCGTAACCGAGCATGGCAGACGATCCCTTGATGGTGTGCGCTGCACGGAAGATCTCCTGAAGGAGTGCATCATCGTCACTTTCATTCTCCAGTTTGATGATATCCTCGTCCAGGAGCTGTAGCTGCTCATCGGTGTCTTGCAGAAATACCTGGAGTTCTTCCTGGGTTACATCAGAAGCCAGATTTACCATATTACTCACTCGCCTTCAAAAAACTTATCCTCATTCTGTGCAATTTTCATCATCGCCGCGTCAGCGGAATCCATAAAGTTGTACCATTCTCATTTATGCGAAAAATACCAGTGTTTTCACCTGGTATCCTTCAATCGATCATCGGGTAGATTCCCCGCGGCTCGCCGCGAAAAGTATAAGGTTCCGAATTGATACCCCGCTGCTCTGCCGCGGGGTATCAATTCAAATCCCTTTATCCAAGGATTTTTGTTTGAGAAGGGGCGCACCGATGTACGCCCCTGGCTTTGAGATACTTATGCTTTTACGCCTAAATCTTCTTCGAGGGTCTCCACGATATCGTTAATCTGAAAGACACTTACCGACTCCTGCAAGGCTGCAGCCATCTGTTTGAGAGAGTTCGAAGAGACGATGATTTCCTCTACCTGGGCACCCATCTCTTCAGCTGAGGCTGATACTTGCTGGGTGGCTGCACTGTTCTGTTCCGCTATTCCGGCAACACCTTCGATAGATCTGCCAACTTCTTCTCCGGAATCTTGCATCTGCTGTGCAGCTGCTTTGTTCTGCTCTGAAATAGCACCTACGCCATCAATTACTGTCACCATCTCATTAGCGGAAGCGGCCAGTTCCTCTCCGACTGCCGAAATATGTTCGATCTGTTCGCTTACGTTTGATGTAGCCTCAAGGATATCTTCAAGAGCATCCCCGGCCTCGCTGGCGAGCCTGAAGCCATCCTTCACCTCGTTGGCACCTTCTTCCATTGCCTTCACTGCTACCGCAACGCCTTTCTGAATGGTGCCGATCAGTCCTGCAATCTCTTTGGTGGCGGTGGCGGTGCGCTCGGCGAGTTTTCTAACTTCATCGGAAACCACTGCAAATCCTCTGCCGTGTTCTCCGGCGCGTGCGGCCTCGATGGCAGCATTCAGTGCCAACAGGTTGGTCTGCGCAGCAATGTCATCGATAACTGCCACGATATTACCGATTTCCTCGGATTGTGCCCCAAGATCGGTTACCTTTGCGGAGGCAGTATCTACAGTAGCGGTGATCTTTTCCATACCTGCAACGGTCTGCCTGGCTTTTTCGGCGCCGTTTTGGGCTGCATCAGAGGCGTTCTTGGAGCCCTGGGCGGCACCTGATGTATTCTCCGCCATTTGTTCCATTGAAGTGGACATCTCACCAACTGCCGAAGTTGCCTTCTCAATACCTTCGGCCTGTTCCATAGATCCCTGAGTAATAGTACCGATGCCTTTTTGCATCTCTTCCATCGATTTGGCGGTTTCCTGTGCGGTTGAAGCTTGATCGGCAGCACCTCTGGCCAGGTCTTGGGCGGTACTGGCTACCTGTTGTGTGGCCTCACCGGCCTGGCGGGCAGAAACGGCCATTTGCTCACTGGATTCAGCCAGGGCATCTGAGTTTTCCTTGACCTCTTTTACCAGCTGGGTCAGGTTTTCAATCATCATACCGAGAGCTGCCATCAGCTTATCGCCCTCAGATCTGCTGCCTGCGGTTATCGTCAGGTTGCCCTGCGCGATCTCCGTAGCGATTCCGGTGATTGCATTGAGCGAATTGATGAGCATGTTCAGGCCATTTTTAATGTAATTAAAATCGCCGTTATACTCTTCGGTGATAAGTTCGGGGATATCGCCCATAGCGATATCGCTGATGTATTCAGTAAAGCCATTTATACATCCTACGAAAACGTCCATTAGGTCGTTGACGCCTTTGATGATATTCTGGTAGTTGCCTTCGTATTGATCGATATCGGCGCGGGTATCGAGTTCGCCATTGGCAGCTGCCTCCACCAGGCTCAATACGCCGTTGGCGATCTCCACTTCCCTGCTGATATCAAGTACGAATTCCACTGCCCCCACGATGTCACCCTCTGCATTTTTAACTGGTGCACCGGTATATCGGATGGGCAGATTCAAACCTTCGGGATCCGCCACGGTATCACCGGTGAATATACCGTCCTGGGTCATGGCCTGAGAGCAACGGCACTCGTCTGTATTACAATGAGCGGTTTTGAAGATGTCGAAGCATTTCATGCCAATGACGTCTTCAGGGGTAAGACCAGCTACACCGGCGCCTGCCGGATTCATGAAAGTGATGTTGAAATCGTTGTCGATAACCACTACCGGTATAGGGATAGCATCTAAGTGCCGGGCTTTGTGCTGAGCTTCAGCCAGTTCTGCTTTAACAGCTTCCAGTTCCTCTTGACATTGGGCTGAAGAATCTGCGACCTCGTCTTGAGGCATAGTTGCTTCCACTTTTTCTTGAGATTTTGCTTTCTTCTTTGTGGCCATTGTTTGTTGTCTCCTTTTGTTTAAGATTTAGCTTACTTCTGGTTAGAACTTGAGCACGATAGTTGTCATGTGTTACGGCCCTTTACACATGTATAGCCACCTCCACT
This sequence comes from Chloroflexota bacterium, assembly GCA_018657655.1. Taxonomy (GTDB): domain Bacteria; phylum Chloroflexota; class Dehalococcoidia; order SZUA-161; family SpSt-899; genus JABMQN01. The sequence continues at coordinate 6,956 of JABHWQ010000094.1, forward strand.
TATGGCGGATGAACTTTGACATCATTCCTCGATTTGCCATGATGTACATTTTTTGCATTTCTTGTTTCTATTCGTTTACCGTTCCTCTATTGGGAACTAGTATCAATCATTGTTTGTTCCCCCTCCATCAACCCCCGGTGGGAGAAGGAGACCCAAACCTCTCCCTTCAACTCCAACCAAACCAAGGGAGGGGGAACATGATATACATTGTTAAAGCGCAGATACTAGTAACAATCTGCGCAATTTAGTGCCAATACTAAAGAATCATCAAATCTCTTTTGCACATGTTCGAAAAGAGTCTTCCTCATGGTTTTGCCATAGTTTTCTTAGCAATAACTCTTAAGCCATCGCAGATTCTTTTTCAATTGTTTCCGAGAATTCCTCAATTGAAGACATTTCCGTTACCTCTCCCATTGTTCCATCGAGAGAAAAGGCCTTGTCCAGGTCCAGAAGAATTATCATGCGATTCTCCAACTTGGCAATTCCCAGCAGATATCCCGAATCGGCCGAGCTGATCATCGAAGACGGCGGTTCCACAGAATCGACGGGGATGCGCAGTACTTCTGTTACAGCATCAACCAGGCATCCAATGGGTTGGCCTGCGATATCCACCACAACAATGCGAGTGTCCTTAGTCTCCTCACTCACAGGCAAATAGAACACTTTGCGCAGGTCCACCACCGGTATAACCCTGCCTCTGAGGTTGATAACTCCTTCAACAGAATCACCGGTTCTGGGTACCCTTGTGATATCCTGCATTCGCTCTATACCGCTAACCTTGCTGATGTCTACTCCATATGATTCACCGGCAAGACTGAAAACGACTAGTTGCTCTAGTTCCGTTGCGTTGGCACCCATTTGATTAACCTCCTCACTTTTCTCTCAGTTATTTTTGAATGTCAGATTTCTTTAAAAGGGGCAGCTGTGATATTAGTGAATGCGCTTTTTTCTAATTGTGTTCCCTTCGATCACCCTTTTGTATTTGCCTGTGATATTCATTTGTGATCCTCCTTTCAAAACGTTTGGTTTTGGTGTGGAGGCCTTGTTCTGCATGAAGATCCCAAGAGGGATCATGAGGGCTTGAACTTAAATCAAACCTCGGTGTTTGCTCCCGATTCTTTGGATTTCTTAGCGTATTTGTTTTTGCCATTTCCGTTACCTATCCCTAAGAATCCTTCACGACCAGTAGTTCTATTGCTCCAGGCGAAGGTTTCTTTTTAAGTTCTGATATCTTTCGATAGGTGAATCCCATTCGTATCATTCTCCAGTTGAGATAGGATCGAAATGTCTTTACATTAAAGAGGGCTTATATGTCTACCCAGTGTTTTCCATATATTTCCAAATCCGTTTGGCAGAGATTCTCTCCCCGAGGGGAGGGGGAAGCGGCCCCTCCCCTCTGTTTGGAGAGCAATGCCTCGGAAGAAGCATTCCATCTAAATGTGATCTGTATCGATTGGTCCGTTTTCATCATAGCCATAATTGTTTCAAGTTATTTTGCCCACAAAAAAGGGATGCCAAGAAAGGCATCCCTTTTTACCGCTCGTATCGCTGGAAATAGATTATTGCGAGTACGCCCTTCGGCAGCCCGGCTGTCGTCGCCAATATCGACATTAGACCCGTGGCTTTGCGTCCCGGGATTTCTCCCGGTTTGCCTTTCTCGGAGCCTGAGGAGTCGCTATCGCAAACACCGGCAACGGCTCCCCAGTTTCTGATTCTTAATGTTCGGACCTTTCCCAAATGAGGGTGAGGCCTTTACAGTCACTAGCCTACATTAAGCGATTCAAGCCGGAAACTGGGCAATCCCTCAACTTGAGTGGGGGGTTACACTCAGTTATTTGGGGGTAATTATCTGTAGCCAGCAAAGAGGCTATGGGGTGGGAATGTTGGCCACTCCATGAGTCTGATATGCGACCGAAATGATGACAGATGCGTATGGTGAAAAAGGATTAACAATTGGGGTTCTTGAAGGGTAGTGTATCGTCAACGTACCTGAAGGGAGCAATACTGTTGCAGAAATATTCTAAAGCCACCCGATCCTCAACAAGGCGGTCGATTACCTGTAGAGACTTTGAAACCGCCGATTCATCATATTTTATTCCGTATTCCCTGACGTATTGGCGTGTCACATCCAGCGCCACCTGATGCCTGAACTGCTCCTCCACAGTACCGGACCCTAGATAAAGGCAGGTGATCACTTCCTTGGTCTGTACTCTTTTAGGACATGGAGTGAAGCGACAGTGCATCGGGCGTAACTCTATAATCGTACAACGTTTGTCAGGTTCGTAAAACACGCAGTGTTTGTCTCTTATCAATTTAAGTCCACCGGTCATGGTACTCGGCAGCGGATCGATCTTCTCGCCAAAAAATACCTGCCAACTGATCCCAAGATTCCGAACCATGAATTGAATATCGTCCAGGGTAATTGGGGTTTCCACGGCACATGCGCCTTGTGTTTCGCATTCGGAACAATCATAGAGCATTGCTTGTCACTGTTGAGTAAAACACATTCTCTCTGGGTATTCTTGGTTATCATGAACAAGCCGGATCGTGCGGAGACCTCTTTTTGGATGTATTCTTCGAACACTATTGAGGCAGGTATGGTGAGGTATTCCCTCATCCGGTGAATATCCAGAATTGTTATGGGGATTTCATATTGGCAGCATTCGCCGCACATCTTGCAGTCGGATTCTGCGTTACTCATAAACTCGTTCTTCTTGCCTTGTTTCTTTACTATTATGAGGATGGAAAGCGATTTGCATTGTATCATCCCCTGAAGTACCTGTAATTTTGTAAATGGAATACATTTGACCAACTAGGATTTGATATAGTGTTGTTGTATAATATGCGAACTTTTGGGAAAATCATGCATAGAGACAGGGCACAGTGTGAACAGGTGGAGGTTGTGGATCGGAGGAGCCTGATATGAAGGACGAAGAAAAAACCAAGGAACAACTCATAAACGAGTTGACCCAAATGCGTGAGAAGATAGCATCGCTGGAGGTAGAGGAAACTGAGCGCGAACCAGCTGATGGGGTGCTTGAGAGAAACAGGCAGGAATACTCTTCACTTGTGGATTTAAGCCCTGATGGGATTGTGTTGTTGAAGGGTAGCGAGATCATATTTGCGAATAGCAGGGTCAGGGATATGCTTGGCTTTGACGAGTCAGTCTATGTGGGGAAAAACATCATAGATGCCCTCTCATCCAGTTTGGCAGACGTGATGAGTGTCATGACCAAAAATCAAAAACAGCGTGTGATGGAGGATTTAGAACGATCTATGGCTGGAGATCTTCGAGCCTATATGCATGAGGTACCCGTCAAAAATGAAAGGGGACAGTTGTTGTGGGTGGAGATCAACGCAATTCCTATTGAATATAAAGGTGAGGCCGTACTGTTGGGATTTCTGCGCAATGTCACTCAGCGTAAATTAGCCGAGGAGGCAATGCGGGAATCGGAGGAAAAGCATCGCAACCTGGTCGAGCGTGCTACGGACGGTATCACTATTGTGCAAGATTCAATATTGATGTACGTCAATCCCGCTTTGGCCAGGATATTGGGATACAGTGTTGAAGAGATGACCGATACTTCTTTTAGTGATTACGTTCCATCGGATGAGCTTCCTCTGGTGCAGGATCGTTACAAGAGACGGATGGCTGGCGAAAGCATTCCCTCTATATATGAATCTGTACTTCTACATAAAGATGGCAACAGACTGGAGATTGAATACAATGTTGGCGTAATTCAATATGGAGGCAGGCCTGCTGATCTGATAATAGTCAGGGATATCACCGATCGTAAACGAGTTGAGGGTGATCTGCATCTCATAAGGAAAGTGATTGAAAGTTCAAATGAAGCCATCGGGATGTCAGACCCCCAGCGCAAGCATTTTTACCAGAACAAAGCTTTTACGGATCTGTTCGGATATACGGCGGAGGAGCTTGCTGCCAAAGGTGGTGGCCCTGTGGTATACGCCGATCAGGAAGTTGCGCGCGAGGTCTTTGACACCATTATGTTGGGTAGGTCATGGAGTGGTGAGACCGAAATGGTATCTAAAAGTGGGCGCAGATTCCCCGTGTTCTTACGTGCTGATGCTGTCAAAGATGATGCTGGAGAAATCATCGGGCTTATTGGGATTCACGCTGAAATCACCGAGCGCAAGCAAGTACAAGAGGCATTGCGGGAGAGTGAGGCGAAATACCGAGATTTGGTGGAAAGAGCAAATGACGGAATATGCATTATTCAGGATGGACTGGTCAAATATGTGAATCTACGTGTATTTGATGTGATTGGTTACACTCCGCAAGAGGTTTGTGGTACATCGATAACTGACTATGTTTATCCTGATGAGGTCCCGAACGGTACGGACAGATATAATCGGCGTTTAGCTGGTGATGATGTCCCCCAGATATATGAAACAGCATTGCAGCACAAAGATGGCAGCCGAGTAGAAGTGGAGATCAGTGTTGGGGATATCCCATATGATGGGGGAATAGCCAACCTAATAATCGCCAGGGATATTACAGAACGCAAGAAAATTGAGGCTGAGCTAAAGGAGAGCGAAGCCTGGCTCAAAAAGGCCCAGCAATTGGCGCAAGTGGGTAGCTGGAAATGGGATTTGGTTGATGGGTCCATGCGGATGTCGGAAGAAATGTACCGCATATATGGTGTAGAGGATAGTCAATTCGTAAGTATCTCGGATGTGCTTAGAACAAGTATATATCCTGAAGATAAAGAACTTGTAATGAGGGAAATGGATAAAATCACCACAGGGCTTTCTAGTGACCCGATGGTATACCGGATCGGGCGACCAGAC
>JABHWQ010000093.1 GCA_018657655.1 Chloroflexota bacterium
GAAAAATTCCGCACCATCAGTGCAGCCGCCAACGACGCCATTGTGATGATTGACAACGAGGGGAACATCTCATTCTGGAATGAGGCCGCAAACAGGATATTGGGATACTCTCAAGATGATGTGCTAGGCAAAAATCTGCGCTCACTCCTCATACCTGAGCGATACCGTGGGGCACACAAGGAATCCTTCCCTGACTTCCGCGAAACCGGGCAACAGGTCATGGCTGTTGGAAAAACGGTGGATATTGAAGTAACAATGAAGGATGGCAGCGAAATACCTGTTGAACTGTCACTTTCCTCTTTTAAGATGAGAGATCAATGGCACTGGGTGGGCATTATGCGAGACATCACCGAGCGTAAACAATCTCAAAAAATACTGCTGGAAGCCAAGGAATCAGCTGAAACCGCCAGTCATGCCAAGAGCGATTTTCTGGCCAGCATGAGCCATGAAATCCGGACTCCCATGAATGCCATTCTGGGAATGGCCGATCTGCTGGTTGAGACGCCTCTCAATACGGAACAACAGCAATACGTTCATACATTCCAGTCGGCAGGAGAAAACCTGCTGGGACTCATAAATGATGTCCTGGATATATCCAAGATCGAGGCTGGTCACGTGGACCTTGAGATCATAGACTTCAATCTGGATGACATCATGGAACAACTGTGCCAGGTTATGGCCGTTCGCGCTCATCAGAAGGGAATCGAGTTGGGGTATTACATCAATAGAGGTGTCCCGATTGGCCTTAAAGGTGATCCCACCCGCCTGCGCCAGATCGTTACCAATCTTATCGGAAATGCCATCAAGTTCACCGATCAAGGCGGGGTATTCATTGAGATTCGAAAAGCAAATCCTGAATCGGGGGATTTGGATCAGTCTAAAGTGGCCCTGATCTGTACGGTGAGCGATACCGGAGTAGGAATTCCGGCTGATAAACTGGAGACTATTTTCGAGGTGTTTTCACAGGCAGATGCCTCAACCACCCGGCAGCATGGTGGTACCGGGCTTGGATTGACCATCTCCAGACAGCTAACTGAACTCATGGGTGGGCGCATTTGGGTTGAAAGTGAAGAAGGTAAGAGCAGTACGTTCTTTGTTGAACTAACATTTGAAACTATGGCTGAACAGCCTGAGAAGCAAACTCATTGTAAATCGCTTAACCTGAATGGGGTGAAAATTCTCGTCATCGACGATACAGCTACAAATCGTCTGATATTCAACAAAATACTCACTGAACAGGGAGCCATCATCTCAGAAGCAAATGACGGATATCAGGGGTTTGCTGAACTTAAAAACGCTCATGAGACGCAAGAGCCCTATCAACTGGTTTTACTTGATTGCTGCATGCCGGGTATGGATGGCTTTCAATTTGTGGAAAAAGTAAATGCCGAGCTATCCATCGAGGGGACTATTATAATGATGCTCACCTCGGATAACCGGAGCGGCAATGTGGGACGGTCCCGCGAACTGGGGATTGCAGCATATCTCGTCAAACCGATTCAGCGCCAGCATTTATTGGATTCGATAGCCAACGCCATGGGCCATACAGAAACGGTCGAAAAGCCTCAAGGAGAGAGTCCTAAAACCGATTCCTCCCAATCTGAAACTCTGCCTGATTTGCGTATTTTACTGGTTGAGGACAACGCAGACAATCGACTGTTAATCCTCTCTTTCCTTAAAAAGACCCCTTACAAAATAGAGACGGCTGAAAACGGCAAGGTTGCTGTTGAAATGTTCAAATCGTCTGAATACAATCTTGTCCTTATGGATGTGCAAATGCCGGTAATGGACGGCTATACTGCAACTGGCCAGATCAGGCAATGGGAAAAAGAGCAGAGCCGAGAGTCAACACCCATTATCGCACTTACCGCCCATGCTACCACAGAAGACGAGCGGAGAAGCTTTGACGCAGGATGTGATGGCCACTTGACAAAACCGATCAAGAAAGCCAAGCTGATGGACTCTATTCTTGAATATGCAAAAGTCCCGGAGAGCCGAAGTAACAAGTAAACATGCCTATCTAGTTGACTCAGGTTTGAGACTAGAATTCTCCGGCGGCCAGATACGCTTGCTGAGTTATCCAGATACGCGCGTAGGTAGATTCAAATCAGTATTTCGCCTGACTGCTTGTTTCGCAATCAATTAGGGAACTACGGTTGTCAAGGAGGTAATGATCATGACACATAACCGGGACTCAAATGGAATCGAAAGAGTTATTGTTCATGTGGATGAAAAATTGGCGATATTAATTCCGGGATTTCTCGATAACAGACATGAAGACGTCAAAGCGCTAAATGAAGCCTTGACCGCCGGTGACTACGAGACTATTCACAGATTGGGGCACTCGATGAAGGGCTCCGGTGGGGGATATGGTTTCAGGGGTGTAAGTGAAATCGGTGAATCTCTGGAGATCGCGGGAAAAGAGAACGAAGACGAGGCGATCCGGAAGTGCTTGGCGGAACTGGAATATTATCTTGAGGTGGTTGAGGTAGAGTATGAATAAATCTGCAAGTGCGCCCATGATTGAAACGCTAATTCCGAGTAGGAAGTCAAGGCAATGAGAGGGCTCAAATCAACTCTTCGCCCTACTGTTCACTTTCAAACTGTATTGGGAACCGCTGGTTACTAAAGGAGATTCAAGCATGATGCATAACACAGATTCGAATAGGACCGAGAAGATCATCGTTCGCGTTGATGAAGATTTGGCGGACCTGATCCCCGGGTTTCTTAACAACAGGCAACAGGATATCAAAATCATGAATGAGGGCCTGGAAGGTGGCGACTACGAGACCGTCAGGACAGTGGGGCACTCAATGAAGGGATCTGGCGGAGGATATGGTTTTGATGGTATTACCGAGATAGGCAGGTCCCTCGAAATAGCCGCACAGGAACAGGATACTGAGAAAATTCGGGAGTGGCTAAGGGAACTGTCATACTATCTTGAGATAGTTGAGGTGACATATGACGAATGATTACCTGGTTCTAAATATTGATGATGATGCCGATGCGCGTCAACTTGTTGAGCGTTTACTGGCGAGGAACGGATATGATGTGATCACTGCTGGAAGTGGTAGAGAAGGGCTTGATCTGGCCTACGAGAGAAAGCCAGATTTGATTCTGCTCGATATGATGATGCCCGAGATGGATGGCTACGAGGTATGCGACAGGTTGCAGGAGAAAGTCGAAACTGCAAATATCCCCGTAGTGTTTTTGACCGGTTCCAAAGATGACCACGATAAGGCAAGGGCTTTTGCGGCTGGGGCTGTTGGCTACCTGGTTAAACCCGTCCAGAAAGAAGATCTTTTGCAGAAGGTTGGCGCCCATATCCACACCCATGAACAATGGGAGCAACTACAGACGGACCCTCCGAGAGATTGGGGAGAAGAATCGTCGTTTGATTTCATAGAGTTCAGGGAGTATCTATTTGATCGTTTATCCGTAGATGTAGGGAAGCGGCATCTGCTATCCAGTATTTTGCCTTCCAAGGTCTATTCAATTAGCTCTGATCTGGGAATCGAAGAGAAAGTTTTAGCTCAGCATATTGCCGGGTTTTTAAACCTACCCTATACCCCCACTCTAAATCCAGAAGACATTCAACCTGGAGTAATTTCACCATCATTTTCCAAGTCGCGTCAAGTCATACCAATTAGGGATGCTAATTCAGGGGCCAGGGGTTTTGTGTTGGGCAATCCGTTTGATTGGGAGCTCATTGAAACCTTGAATCAGCTGGGTTCCAAAGGAGACGCACCATATTTCGTAATTTCGGAACCTGGCAATATCGATGCGCTGTTTCAATATGAGACTTCAGCATGGTGGAAAGAAGCTGTCAGCAAGAAACACGAGACAGAAGCTGAGAATATGGCGGATACGGAACTGGAGAAATACCCTATTCTTTTCATCGCCAATAGTGTTCTTCAGGGTGCGGTAGTTCAAAGAGCTAGCGATATCCATATCGAACCAAAAACAGCCAGAACGGTTATCCGCTTTCGAGTCGATGGGGATTTGCGGGAATTCTCATCTATAAAAAAGGAAACCGGTATTCAACTCATATCGAGGTTAAAATTACTTGGTGACCTGAATTTGGCCGAGACCCGTAGACCGCAGGATGGGGCCTTTGTTTCGACGATTCATAACCGCGATTTCAATCTCAGACTGTCTACAACTTCTACACCCGAAGGGGAGAGCCTGGTGATACGCCTGCTGGAACCTTACGTCAGAGCAAAAGACCTCACAGAACTGGGTATGACGGAGAAACAGAGCAGCAAAATGGTTGCCTTGGTTAACCGGACATCCGGCTGTATCTTGCTGGTGGGACCTACCGGTTCCGGAAAAACTACAAGTATTTACAGTTTGCTGCACGCAATTGATCATACTACCCGAAGCCTAATGTCAGTAGAAGACCCGGTAGAGTATCGGATACCGTTTGCTAATCAGCAACAGGTCAATGACAAAGCTGGGATCACCTTCGAGGCGCTTCTCAAGACAGCTGTAAGGCAGGATCCGGATGTATTATTCCTTGGCGAAGTAAGAGACCAGTATTCCGCCAAAACTGCTGTGGACTTTGCCAGTACCGGACATCTTACAATCACCAGTCTCCATGCTTCCAATTCCACTAGCGCCATCGATCGCCTCGAAAGGCTTGGGGTGACAAGAGGAGTCATGGCAGAAGCAATAAGCGCCATTATTGCCCAAAGACTTCTTAAAAGGCTGTGTCCGCATTGTAAAGACGTAGTGCCCATTTCCCAGGAAGAGATAGATATGCTATCGCCATTTACCGAGTCAATTCCATCTATGGTCGCTCAGCCGGTCGGCTGTGAGGAATGCAACCAGACCGGTTATTACGGACGGGAAGGAATTTATGAGGTTCTTGATTTCGATGCAAAACTTTCACGAATGGTTCGTTCGGGAGATCCTGTTTCACAGATCAGACTGTTTACGCGCAAAAGAGGCGGTTACTTGATCAGTGCTCATGCAGTGGATAAGGCCAGGGATCTTGTCTTTACTGTTAAGGATGTTTATGAACATGTACTGGTTGAGGAACAAGGTCTCATGTATGAGGACTCTGATGAAGACTCATCTCATTTTATGAAGCAAGCGGAAGAACTGCTCGATAATCATTCGAATCAGAAAAGTGTATCAGTTCCTTCTTCAGAAGCGGGGGGTTCGGCCTCGGTTCTTGTAGTGGACGACGACGAAGACACTCGAAAACTTATTAGCCGTATTTTAGAAGGGCAAGGGTATACGGTGGAAAATGCCAGTGATGGGCTCGATGCTATGTTAATGCTGGATAAACGTTCATTCGATTTGGTTTTATCCGATATCAACATGCCTCACTTGGACGGATTCAAGTTGATGGAGGTAATGAACCAGAAGGGTATTGATACTCCCGTTATATTTCTTACTGCGAGAGAAAGTGTCCGTGACGAAGAAACCGGATTGTTACTGGGGGCCACAGATTATCTAAGGAAGCCTTTAGATAGGGAAGTGCTCCAGCTAAGAGTAAAACGGGTGCTTGGTAGGCCTAACAAAGTAGGTGGTTAAGGCATGGGCGAATTAGAAAACCAAGACATTTGCTCTAAATGCGAATCAGTGCTCTCAAAGGAAGACCTCGCAGTAGAGGGGAGTGATGATCTCTGTTTGCAATGTAGAATAGCTCAGGCCGAAGAACTGATCGAGTCAAGATTTGAGGAGTCATCCGCATCTACTACACTCCCTGTTAATGGAGTTAAAAAAAAGCGTACGATGGTCCTTTTGGTTGGATTGATCACGATCATTGTGACCATCGGTATCCTGGTTCCAGTATTGGTATTCGGGCTAAATAGCGATAATACAGTTTCTTCTCCAAATCTTGATAGTACAGATGATTTAACTATTTTGATGGGGAAATGGAACGCAACTGACGGCATATTATCGCCTGAAGGGCAAGAAAAACATCAGCTAATATTCGGAAATAGTAGCTGGACCAATTATGAGTTGAACGTCAATGCAGAGCTAATTTCCGGTAATGGATATGGCATTTATTATCGCGTGGATGGTGAAGTCAATCTTTCCGGCTATTGCTTCCAGTATATTGCTGTTGGAACCCCTAAATTCCTGGTACGATCTGTTCTGGACGGCCGTGAGAAGCTGGCCTCGCTAAAGATACTAGCTGAAGAACATTTCCCTGAATTTGACGCCTATACTCAGACGCATGAAATAACGATTCGAATAGAAGACGACCAACATACCATTCAAGTTAATGGTAAAGTCATTGCAGAGTTTACGGATGATTCTTTCTCATCTGGTATGGCAGGTTTAAGGACTTGGAGTACATCCGAAGTTCAATTCAGGGACATTGCAGTGAATGAACTCAGCTTGCTACAGTCCGGTCCATAGAGGTTGAACTGATGGGCAAGTTCATATTCTGGGGTAAAGTCCTAAATTAGCCACTATATTCGTATCTGTTTTCAAGCAATTGTAAAATCGACTTGATTTTGTCTTTAGCTTCCATGTTTCTATGATTGTATCGCCATGCGTATTCTGCAATATACAGAGGTAGACGTTC
>JABHWQ010000091.1 GCA_018657655.1 Chloroflexota bacterium
CCTGGGTCCCAACGGTGCTGGCAAGACCACGGCTATAAGTATCCTGTGTACACTATTGCGTCCCACTTCCGGAAAGGCATCGGTGAATGGCTTCGATGCAGTCCGGGAGCAGTCAAAGGTGCGCGAATCTATCGGGCTGGTGTTCCAGGACCCAAGCCTCGATATCCAACTGACCGCCATGGAAAACCTCAAGTTCCATGCCTGGATTTACAATGTCCCGGCCTCAGTTCGGGAAGAGAGGATGGAGCAAATGCTCAAGGTAGTCGAGTTGTGGGATCGACGCAATGACATCGTCAAAACTTTTTCGGGCGGAATGAAACGCAGGCTCGAACTCGCTCGGGGACTGTTGCATCATCCCAAGGTTCTTTTTCTGGATGACCCGACTCTGGGGCTCGATCCGCAGACCAGAAACCGGCTTTGGGAATTCATTTTAGATCTTCGAGAAAGGGAAGGAATCACCCTCTTTTTGACCACTCATTACATGGATGAGGCCGAAAATACCGATCGAATTGCGATTATCGATCATGGCAAAATCGTGGCTTTGGATACTCCCGAAAATCTCAAAAGTATGGTTGGCGGAGACATTATCAGTCTCAAAACCAGCGATGATCGGAAGGCAGCTGATGAGATACGCCTTCGATACGGATTGGAAACCAAGTTCGAAAATGGGGGGCTTTCGTTCCAGGTGCAAAATGGGGAGAGTTTCATTCCCGATCTTTTCAAGGAATTCAGCACTAATATTGTTAGCATTGGACTGCGCCGCCCCACACTGGACGACGTATTCCTCAAACAGACAGGTCATGAGTTGAGAGATGAAACGGGAGAGGCCAAATATCTTATCAAGGATCACGGAAGACAGATCGGAAGGCATTAAAAACCATGAGAAACTTGAGGGGGGTTTACATAATATGGTATCGTGATGTGCTCCGGTTCTGGCGCGATAAACTGCGTATGGTCGGGGCGATGGCTTTGCCGCTTCTTTTTCTGGTGGTGTTTGGGGCCGGACTTACCAAATGGGTTGATCTGGGCGAGGATGTCAGTTTTGCCAAGTTCATGTTTCCCGGCGTAATCGGCATGTCCGTACTCATGAGTTCGTTTATGTCTGGCGTTTCGATTGTCTGGGATCGGGAATTCGGTTTTCTTAAAGAGGTCCTGGTGGCCCCGGTCAATCGTGCCGCGGTAGCTGGCGGAAAAACACTGGGGGGCGCTACAATAGCCACGGCTCAGGGTACACTGATACTTCTTCTGTCTCCTCTTATCGGGATTGACCTGTCACCCTCACTGGTACTAAAACTAATACCCATCATATTCCTGGTGGCCTGTGTTTTTGGTGCACTGGGGATCACCATCGCCTCACGTATCAAATCGATGGAAGGCTTCCAGGTAGTGATGAACATGCTGATGATGCCCATGATCTTTCTCTCCGGTGTGTTCTTTCCGGTCAGCGATCTCCCCGGATGGATGAGTGTGGTGGTCAAGTTAAATCCGGTGTCTTATGGGATTGCGGCCATTCGGGGAGCGTTTCTTCAGTCGATGCCGGAAGTGGATGCTGGGAGTTTCAGCCTGGTGCTATTTGGACATCAGATGTCAGTGCTCGAAGATATGTTGATTGTGGTAAGTTTTGGGGTGTTGATGATCGTGTTGGCGATGTGGTCGCTTAGTGTTCAGGAATAATCCTCGTCATATACCGGCATTTCTTCGTAAACTCTTAACCGGCGTTGGGCTCCTTTGCCTGTGCTCTCCGATTTAAGTTCGTGATTCTCTATAAGTTGGTGCTGCAGACGGCGGATAAAAGAGTTTTGCGGATGCAACTCCATCGGTCCTTGCCCCTCTTTGATAGCGCTTACAGCTTCTTCCGCCTCTTTCAAGGCTATTGCGGTGGGGTCCTCGGCTTCACGGACATCATAAAGATCAGCCAGACCCAATTCGATCTGAGAAGGAGAATTGCTTCGGATCACGTACACCGGTATCTTGCTTGCCTCGGCTAATTCGAGTACTTGCGGATTTCTACGGTAGTGGTTCTTGGTTATCATCAACATGTCAGCAGAATTGAGGCTATCGACCAGTTTCACAGGAACATGTATTTTGCGGGCTGCCTTTTCCAGCCGACTACGATCGATACCAAAGGGGTAAATGTTCTTTGGGAGATGTTCTTCATGGATCTCGGTTTTGGATTCAGGTGTCTTTTGTGGAGATGCCGGTACTTTCCTTTCGCGTTGCACCTCTCCGTGTTCATCGAACCAGCGCTCTTCAACTCCGATATCTCGCTTTCTAAGGATAGCATCAACCACAGTCGCAACATCGGGGTGAATGGCTACCCGGTCCCAGCTTTGTATTTCCACGATCACATCGAAGGTTGGGGGAGCTTTGCGTTCCAGGATTGATTTCTGTGAACGGCGTCTCCGGGCCTCATCATCGCCCAATGTTACCGTTTGAATGCCTCCCACGAGATCGGAAAGAGTCGGATTCATAATGAGGTTTTCGAGTGTATTGCCATGGGCTGTACCTACGAGCTGTACTCCGCGTTCGGCGATTGTACGGGCAGCCTGTGCTTCAAGCTCGGTGCCAATCTCATCGATGATTATAACCTCTGGCATGTGGTTCTCCACCGCTTCGATCATCACTGCATGCTGCATGGAAGGTCGTGCCACTTGCATCCTTCGTGAGCGGCCGATGGCCGGATGAGGGATATCCCCATCGCCGGCGATCTCGTTGGAGGTATCGACGATGACCACTCGCTTTTCCAGTTCATCCGCCAATACTCGCGCTACTTCCCGGAGCATGGTGGTCTTGCCTACGCCGGGGCGTCCCAAAAGCATGATGCTTTTACCCGATTCCACCAGGTCTCGGATCAATTCCGAATTTCCGAGCACGGCCCGCCCCAGCCGGCATGAAAGCCCGATAATATCTCCGGCACGGTTCCGAATAGCTGATATACGATGGAGGGTTCTTTCAATTCCGGCACGATTGTCCTCACCGAATACACCGATACGGGATACCACATATTCGATATCCTTGATAGTGACTTCTGCCGGATTGAGGACTACTTGATTTTTGGGGTAGCGAGCCTCCGCCGGTCGGCCCAGATCAAGGACAACTTCCAGAAGTTCATTGCGGCTATCATGATTCCAGAGTGGTTTAGAGACGTACGCGGGTAGAACACTGAGAAGTTCGTTAAAATCGTCGGTAATTATTTTTTGCATTTCTCTCGATCTTCTACAAGTCTAAGAAAATAAGTATGCATCCGAGTGTCGCTGGTTAGTTCAGGATGGAAGGAAGCCACGACTATGTTCCCACATCTTGCTGCAACCGGAGTTTCATCAGGGAGTTTAGCTAAAACCTGAATATCTGTCCCAATATTCTCGATCCGGGGGGCTCGAATGAACACAGCATGGAATGGTTCTTCACCGAGTACTGGTATAGGGAGGTCAACTTCGAAACTGTCTACTTGACGGCCGAAAGCGTTTCTCTTTACCCCGATATCCATCACTCCGAGAGAGTAACCATTGGTTCCTGTAACTTGACTGGCCAGAAGAATCATTCCCGCACAGGTTCCCAAAACCGGAAATCC
>JABHWQ010000434.1 GCA_018657655.1 Chloroflexota bacterium
AATCCCGGTTCCTCGTTCAATTCAGTCCCCGCATCCCAAAGATATACCATCCCTGTCACATCCCCGCTGATTGGGCTACCATTACTGAACAGTGCGATCCCATTTTCCCCTGGTGCATAGAACAGGTCATTCGACTGAACGAACATGGTGGCAAATGATAGACTATCACCGTCCATCGCAGTCAAACTGAATTCCTGCATTCCACCCGGAATAATCGGGCCCTCAAACGCAGTGACTGAATGAATGCCAGCTTGGCCCTCCAAAGCACTCACCAGCATAGAAGCATCGCCGTCCTCGGCAAGGGCTTCAAGGCCTTCCCCACGATCTGCTTGACCCTCATTGAATAAGGGGGCATCGCCAGTGTGTACCACCCAAATGCCTGGGGCAAATGGCGTCGCAACACCTGTTGCCACACTGACCACTTCAATCAAACCGCTGGGATCCCCATCCTCAGCTATGGCCTCTAGTCCCTGTCCTCGATCGGCTTCCCCTTCGGTGAACAACGGATCATCTCCTGTGTGAATTACCCAGATACCGGGCGCAAGGGGTACAGCTGCGTTCCCCAGGGTTGCTTCGGTAGATACATTTGCGATATTCACAGTAAATGTGGTGATCAATTCTGTAGTAACTGGGGTCACAGTAACGCTTATGACCTCTGAAACCTCGGGATAGGTATACCCATCACTGACATCGGTGATTTGGGCCACGATACCGTTCTCATCATCTCCGGTGTTCGGACCTGCTTGATGGGGAGCCTGATTATCTCCCATCCCCGGTTCCTCATTCACTTCGGTGCCAACATCCCATAGAAGCATCTGGCTGGTAATGTTACCACTTATAGGATCACCGTTGGCATCAAACAGCTCGATTCCCAATCCATTAGGTGCGTAAAACAGGTCATTGGACTGAACAAACATCGTCGCAAACGATAGTTTGGCACCTGTACCGGCATCGAAACTGAATTCATAAGAGTTACCGGGTAGTAATGGGCCAGGGTCAGAATCCCCTACCGGAGTGTTAAATAGTCCGCTAGCCGAAAACTCATACTGATCAGAAAGGTTCTCAACAGTCACGGTCATGGCTGTCCCTTCAATTGGGGGCGTCATCGTATCAGGTGGTGTAACAGATGCAGTGGGTGTAGCTGTAGGTATATCATCATCATCATCACAGGCCGCTATTGTGACCATCAAAACAATAAGCACAATTGACAAAAATATAAGTGAAATTCTCTTCATGGGACCTCCTCCATTAATTTACTCGCATAGATATGTGAGCATTACATATTCGCTGTCTTGTGGTTGCTAGGTTTTTGGAACGCATCCAAATATCAAAACCAGCATGATCTCACCTCCTGCAAAATAGTTCTTGAATTGTCAGTGTGAGTATATAGGATGAATCATTGCGTAATCATAAAATTTGCCATAAAATAATTGAATTCTTATTACATATGTAATTATCGTACCTACTGATTTCTTTGCCCGTGACATCGCGAGATCGGAGAAGAGGTGGCACCCAACACCCCCTTGATAGCGAGGCCAAGGGGCGCTCCTCCCTTGAGTCTTGGCTCATTCCCGGAAGTTTTTGCTTTTCAACTTTGCGGCAAGAGGGCAATAACAGGTGAAGTTTACAATCCAATGCCAGTCTGGCATAATCCGGGTAACTTGGGTTGCCGCAAAGGGCCATCCCGCATATTACCCCTGGCGCTCCTGAATCCGGACGTTGGGTTGCCAAATGGAATGCGCCATAGGAGCTTGAGTGAAATGATGCCTTTGTGCAGCTCATGGGTCAGGCAACTACGCATGCTTTCAGATTGGTTCACTTTGTAAACGGAAAACCATGTCAAGGTGAATGATATGCTCGTAAAATCTTTTTCCGTACCAATGTTAGCTAGTTCGGCCAGGAAAAACATTGGAGACGTAGTGGTCGCTCTGTTAGTCATCATGTTGATGAGTTTCAGCTGCTCCAATATGCATACCACGACCATCTGTGGTGACATCGAATTTGATTCACCACTCGATAGTGTTCGTCTCGTGTATTCCGCTCCGAAGGACGAAGCTATCA
The DNA here is from genome assembly GCA_018657655.1 of Chloroflexota bacterium. GTDB lineage: Bacteria > Chloroflexota > Dehalococcoidia > SZUA-161 > SpSt-899 > JABMQN01. The sequence continues at coordinate 2,062 of JABHWQ010000434.1, forward strand.
TCATCTGGACTTGTTTGCTTTCGCCTTTTGGTGGAGACGATCTTGATAACAGAAGCGCTGTCGTAAATGATAGGCTGGAGCTTGAGGAATGCATCCTTCTGGACAACATACCTGTCGACATGCGAAATCGGCTATCGGCTGTTGACTTCTCATCTCAGAGAATCGTGCTGGTTGAACTGACGCTCGGTCCAAGAGATAGGATCAACTACAAAAACTACGGACTCAAAGGGAATTCGGTGACTTTATGCTTTGATTATGCCATATACCAAGGTGGCCAGCCAGATATACTAGTTCAAAAACAATTCATCTTCGCTGTTCAGTTGTCAAACCCATCCTAAGAACGAACGGTGAGGCGTATAAACTGGAGATTAAGACAAGGTTCACTTATGAACCTTGTCTTGTCCGCCCCTAAAAGAAAAGGTTTTCCACTAACTTTTAACATACATGGGCGGTCTCCCTTGAAGCCGTGCCCGCTCCATCCCTGCCAGCACCATCCCGATCATTGTATTGGAATACGTAGGCCATCAATCCTTACAGGATGGGAGACCATTGGAACAGAGCGATGCTGTGGTGTGGTACGTCAAGGTTATGATGATAATCGTTCCTGCTATTCTATGTACGATATCCATGTTCATCAAGACCAATTACCCATTGCGATATAAG
>JABHWQ010000364.1 GCA_018657655.1 Chloroflexota bacterium
AGAATCAACTGCTCTTATGGCATCTATAGAAGGCAAAGTCGGCGAGCCCCGAGCTAAGGACGTTCACACTGTAGTGGACGGGCTTTTTCACAAACCAACGGTACTCAATAATGTCGAGACCTGGGCAAACGTTCCATCCATCATCTTAAATGGTGCATCATCGTTTGCTTCTAAAGGAACTGAGGGTAGCAAGGGCACCAAAATCCTGGCTCTGACTGGCCGCATTAAAAACACCGGGCTGGTTGAAGTAGCTATGGGCACATCCATTCGCGAAGTGGTGTTTGATATAGGTGGTGGCGGGGTCAACGGTAATTCTATTAAAGCAGTTCAGACCGGTGGTCCATCAGGGGGTTGTCTGCCGGTTGAGAAATTCGATCTTCCGGTAGATTTTGATGTTCTCTCCGAAGCCGGATCGATGATCGGCTCAGGCGGTATGGTGGTGATGGATGAGGCGTCCTGCATGGTGGACGTTGCCAAATATTTCCTGACATTCCTGCAGGATGAATCGTGCGGCAAGTGCCTGCCTTGCCGGGTGGGTATCGACCGCATGCTTGAGATAATCACCGATATCACCGAGGGCCGAGGAACATCGGGTCAGATTGATCTTCTGGAAGAATTGGCCGATACGGTATCCCAGACTGCTATGTGCGGTTTGGGTAAGACCGCGCCGAATCCTGTTCTTTCAACCTTGCGTTACTTCATCTCGGAATACGAGGCGCACATCAATGAAAAGAAATGTCCGTCCGGGGTTTGCAAGGCGCTGATCACTTATTCTATTGATCCCGAAAAGTGTACCGGATGTGGTGTTTGTCTGACAGGGTGTGTGCATCAGGCCATTACCGGTGAGAAGAAAGAGGCGCATGTGATTGATGTTCAGCTCTGCCAAAAATGCGGGATTTGCCGCAGCGATTGCAAGTTTGATGCTATTCAAGTCATTTGAGAAAGCGAGGTATTTAAAATGCAGCAGTATGTTAATGTTAATATAGATGGAGCCATCATTCGTGCGGTTAAGGGCACCAGCGTGCTGGATACTGCGATCGAATACGGTATCTGCATTCCGCATCTGTGTCATGTTCCTAATCTATCCGACATTGGTGCATGTCGGTTGTGTATAGTTGAACACGTGGTCAATGGCCGTTCCAAAGTCACTACTTCCTGCACTTTAAATGTTGAAGAGGATATGGTGATACTGACCAGTACGGATAAAATTAGGAAATTGCGCCACAACCTGGCGGAATTATTGGTTGCTCAGGCACCTAACTCCCGAGCTATTCAGGACATTGCTGTACGCTGCGGGGTTACCGATGTTCGGTATCCGTTTCGGAATGAGGACTGCGTTTTGTGCGGACGTTGCGTTCGCACGTGCACTGAAATCTGGAAGGCCCGCGCCATCGGCTTTGTTGGAAGGGGTAAGGATCGGCACGTGGATCACCCCTTCGGCACCAGACCTGACTTTTGCAAGCAATGTGACAATTGCATCCAGCTTTGCCCTATGACCATCACTCCCTGCAACGGTCCCATGAAACTTGGGGAAGAACGACTTTGCGGCCAATGTGAATCACAGCTTATTATTTCTGAGCAAGCACCTGGGGGTTGCGTCTGGTGCGAACTGGGTGAAGGATTTGCCTGCGGACGATATGCATAGAATTTCTTCCAAGACAGCCTATTCATAATTTCGTTGTTCGAAGAGTTTGTTGAAAAATAATTGTAAAAGCATTCTGTCACACTACAATACGGGCAGAAATCAACCAGATGATGCAGCGAATATTTATTGGGAGGTCATAACTCATGAGTGAGCGAGCTTATGTACTAATCAAGGCAGAAAAAGGCCAGGAGCCTACCGCAGTTACTGAATTGGGCAATAAGCAAGAGTTATTAGCAGTTGATCGTGTGTTTGGACAGTACGATATTGTGGCATTGATTGAAGCAGAAGATCTTGACGGATTGATTAGAATTGTGGGGAACGACATTGCTACAGCGGATCACGTTATACGCACCGAAACGCTAGTTATAACTTCTGGAAGGAAGCCTAGGCCCAAGAACTGATAAACAAAGAAAAGAGACTTGCGGACAATAGCCGCAAGTCTCTTTTTGTCGAGTCGAAACAGGTTAAATTTACAGAATAGGCAGATACCTGTTCACTTCATAATCAGTGACCTGCGTTCGGTAACGATCCCATTCGATCTTCTTGTTAGCAATGAAGTTTTTGAAAACGTGGTCGCCAAGTGCATCTCGGACCAGTTCACTCTGCTCGGTCAGGAGAATTGCCTCCTTCAAGGTGCCCGGAAGCATTCCTATTCCTCTGCGAGTTCGTTCCTCATCACTCATTGCATAGACGTTTTCCTCCACTGGATCGGGAGCCTCCAACCCCTTTTCGATGCCATCCAGACCAGCCGCCAGCATCACCGCAAAAGTAAGGTAGGGGTTACATGCCGGATCCGGGGATCGCATCTCAAGACGCGTAGACTTCTCCCGGCCGACCCTGTATTCCGGGATCCTGATTAGATCGGAGCGATTTCGCTGTGCCCAGGAGAGATATACCGGGGCCTCATATCCCGGAACCAGTCGCTTGTATGAATTGACCCATTGATTACAGATGGATGTAATCGCCGGCGCATGGGCAAGCAATCCAGCACAATAACTCTTGGCCAAATCCGAAAGATGGAACGGGGCATCTTTTTCGAAGAAAGCATTTGAGTCACCTTTGAATAATGACTGATGAACATGCATGCCACTTCCATTGACGCCGAAAACTGGCTTGGGCATAAAGGTAGCATATACTCCATATTTCTGTGCCGTTTGTTTGACGACCAGCCGATACGTCATTACGTTGTCTGCCATTGTAAGAGCATCGGTGTATCGCATATCTATCTCATGCTGGCTGCCAGCCACTTCGTGATGAGAATATTCAACGCCAATCCCCATCTCTTCAAGGGTAATGACTGTATCTCGTCTGTATTCAGTAGCAGCATCTGCGGTCAGATCGAAATAGCCAGCCGTATCAAGCATTTCAGTTCCTTCAGAATTCTTGAAATAGAAAAACTCCAGTTCCGGGCCGACGTAGAAGGTGAAACCCATATCGGATGCACGTTTCAGCATTCTTTTTAGCACGTATCGTGGATCACCCTCATAAGGTTCACCGGAAGGTTTCACCACATCACAGAACATGCGAGCCGCGGCGCGATGTTCTTTCGGCCTCCAGGGAATAAGGCACCATGTGTCGGGGTCAGGGAAAGCCATCATGTCACTTTCATCAATGCGTGCAAATCCCTCGATGGATGAACCGTCAAAACCCATCCCTTCTTCCAGTGCGCCTTCAAGTTCTTCAACTGTAATGGTGAAACTCTTCAGAAAACCCAGAATGTCAGTGAACCACATCCTGATGAATTTCACATCATGCTCTTTTGCCATCTTGAGTACATATTCTCTGCTTTCTTTATTGTTGGCCATGTTGCCTCCTTTTCGTTGCTTTCAATTTAATGTAACAAGTAAATATTACAAACATATTACATGAATTATACTAAATTGCGTCATCTCCGTTGTCGCCATTGCTGATTCGTATTGCATCTTCAACAAGGGTTACGAATATTTTACCATCGCCCCTCTCTCCAGTTCTGGCCTTATTCCTGATCGTATGCACGGCCCTGCTAGCATCTTCATCAATAACTACCACCTCCAGCTTTACTTTTGGTAACAGGTCAACTTTGTATTCTCCTGCCCTCCATTGCAAAGTAATTCCCATTTGCCTTCCTCGACCACTCACTGCGGATACTGTCATACCCATTATACCGATTTCAGCCAATGCCTCTCGTACAGGCTCCAGTTTTTCAGGCCGAATGATTGCATCTATCTTCTTCATGGTAATACTCCTCCATACGCTCTTTCTCCGTGTTGAGAGATATCCAATCCAACTTCTTCTTCATGTGATTCTACTCTCAGACCAACGACACGATCGACTAGCTTTCCTAAAACCCAGGTGGCGATAAAGGCAAATACCCCTACTGAAACGACACCAACAATCTGTTTGAGGAATTGCATTCCGCCTCCCCAGAGTAGTCCATCGACACCACCGATTGTTGCCGTGGCGAAAATGCCAGTTGCCAGTGCTCCCCAGACACCACCCATACCGTGAACGGCCCATACGTCTAATGATTCGTCAATTCCTTTTTCTGTTCTCCATAGAATGCAGTAGTAGCCAATTATCGAAGCGCCAATACCAATGGGAATAGCGGCAATAGGATGGACAAATCCAGCGGCAGGAGTTATAGCTACGAGTCCTGCTACGGCACCGGTAGCAATACCCATCGCTGAAGGACGGCGATCCCGCCATGCAATAAACATCCAGGCCACTGCTCCTGCTGCTGCAGAAATATTGGTAGCTACAAAGGCACTGGCAGCTAGTCCATCAGCAGC
>JABHWQ010000090.1 GCA_018657655.1 Chloroflexota bacterium
AATAGCGCTCTTCTCCTCGTGACTTTGGTCATTTTGACCGGGGCGCTTCATCTCGATGGATTCATGGATACCTGCGATGGATTCGCAGTGAAGAGCTCCGCTGCCGATCGGCTCAAAGTTATGGCTGATAGCCGCGTCGGGGGATTTGGGGTGGCCGGGGCATGTTGTTTGATCCTTTTGAAATTCGCATCCATCGTATCTCTCCCGGAAGATTTGCGAGCGGTCGGACTCCTCTTGATGCCGGTCTTGGCTCGATGGAGTGTTGCCTATGCCATACTAGCTTTCTCTTCGGCAAGGAAAGGCGGCCTGGGCGACCTTTTTAAAGAAAGAACGGGCTGGATGATGATGCCCATTACTACGCTTATTGCACTCGCTATTGCCGCTGGTTTCTTAACGTGGGTTGGCCCTGTGCTAATGGTGAGCGTGTGGATTATTGTTTTTTTGATCGCCAAGGGGCTCAGTTCTCGACTCGGAGGACTCACCGGTGATACCTACGGCGCGATAATCGAACTCTGTGAGGTGGCTATCCTGATCGCTGTTGTTATAATAGGGGAGGCAGGAGGAACCAGTTGGCTAGACTTATCCTAGTAAGACATGGTCAAACAGATTGGAATCGCCAGATGCGCTATCAGGGTCAGTCAGATATCGAGATGAATGAGACCGGTATCTGGCAAGTAGAACAGGCGGCTGAACGGCTAGCCAGTGAAAAAATTGATTTCATCTACAGTAGCGATCTCAAACGGGCTCGTCAAACAGCTAAAATCATAGCCTCAAAACATAATATGACCGAGGCGATTCATGAATCGCCGTTGCTCAGGGAATTGAACTTTGGCGATTATGAGGGAATGATTTTTAGCCAGATGGACAGGAAGTACCGTCTGATATTCAGTGCCGATCCATCATGGCGAAGCTCAGGCCCACATGTGCGTGTTCCCAATGGAGAAAGCATAGCGGACCTCGGAGCACGTATAGATGAGTTTATTGAAACACTTGAGCAACACAAGCTCGAGGAGACGGTCCTCATCGTCGCCCATGGTGGGCCGCTGCAAGTATTGATTTGCCAGCTTTTGGGGATAGGGCTTGAACGATGGTGGCAAATACGTTTGAGCGGTGCATCGGTGTCTATCCTGGAGACCTATCCTCAGGGGACATCGATCACACTGATCAACGGTGTCAGTCATCTTAAGTAGCTGATATTGTAGCCGTTGTTTCACTCGAGTTTTGCTTCTATGCTGGGTTGCTGCAAACAATCCGGGCATTCGATCTTATCCAGCCCGTTTCTGAAATGCATCGGACACGGGCTGAACAGTTCTTGAGCCACCCTTCGTAGCTCTGCATCCGCAATATCCCGATATGCCTCCGAATGATAGGGATCGGGGGGTGAGTTGCTCTTCGGCAGTTATGGCCTCTATCCCTTCATGTGTAAGGGAGAACATCGATGGTTCCTCTTAATCGTCTTGTTATTGATTGAGCTTATGATCCCTGTTTTCTGAGTTTCTTAAAATCCGGTTTGCGTTTTTCCATGAAGGCCGTTATAGCCTCAATGTTTTCCGGCGAACCCGCCAACCTTCTCATACCTTCGAATTCGGCGGCCCGGGCCGCCTCGATGCCAGCCGTGTGGGGCAGCTTGAGGAGCCGCTTGATCTCGCGCAATGCGAAGGGCGGCCACTGGGCCATCGCGCGGGCCCTCTCCATCGTCCGGGCGAGCAGCTCATCATCGGGATAGGCTCGCCGGGCGATGCCCGTCTCCACTGCGAGCCGGGCATCGATCCATTCAGCCGTGAATAGCAGTTCGGCCGCGTTCTGCCGTCCCAGAGTGAGGGGAATCAGATAGCTGGCGGCGAATTCCGTCACCAACCCGAGACTGGCAAAAGGAAAACGGAGGCGCACGCTCTCCCCCACATAGACCTCATCCAGACACAGATCGAACGGATGGGGTTCGGAATCGCTGCCCTCGAACGACGAAAAGTCCACCCCGGCAGAGAAGTCCTCGCCGGCACCCGTCAGCACTATCACGATGACATCGTCGTCCTCACGGGCCTGGCGAAACGCATCGCGCAGTCCCAGCCACATAGCGTTGTTGATGGCGTTTTTCTTCTCGGGACGGTTGAAGGTGATGGTGAAAATGCCATCCCCGTCCAGATTGGTCATAATGGTATTGTCATTCATTGTTGTACTCTCCTAATCATCGTTAAATCGATTACTGCTTTAAATCATACATAAATCAGCTCAAGAATTCGATTGATACCCTCCAAACCTCCGAGTGGTCAATAGAAGGCTTGTCTGAAATACCGGGAGCTTGGAGGGATAATCTTGATTATTTCTGTGGCTCGATTATTACTTTAAGGGAATCTTGTGCATTGGCAACCAGTTGGAATCCCTTTCCGGTTTCAGCCAGGCCCAAACGGTGGGTGATCATATCGAGTGCGTCGATTTTCCTAGTCCGAATAAGTTCTATTGCTTTGGTAATATCTGCCGGGCCTCCCGCATAACTATTCGTCAGAGTGATGTTATCACGCCACAAATCATACACCGGGATAGGGAATGAATCTTCAGGAGGCAATGGCGCAAAGAACAAAACTGTGCCACCACAGTCGATGCACTTCAAACCTTGAGCAATAGCCTGAGATGATCCGGCGCATATAATGACGGTATCTGCCATGTACCCATTATTAATTTCCATCAGGAGG
>JABHWQ010000089.1 GCA_018657655.1 Chloroflexota bacterium
AAAAACGGATAGCCATCCTGCCCCCAGAGCGAGTTGGCAATTCGCAGCGTAAAACCATCGGCCCCGCCTTCATTCGCCAGCCTGAGATCGAGTGCATTGAAACCCGAATGGAGCTTGTCCTGGGGCAGAGTGAATTTTAGTGTTTCGGCCATTTGCTTTTCGGTCTCTGTGCGAGCACCGGCATAGGTCATGGCCAGGGCAGTGGAGATACTGTATGGCGAAAAGAAAAGGTTGCCGTCTTTCGCCTGCAGTACTTGATACAAGTCGAAGGCAAATACATCGTTGCCTGCGACCAGTTCGTCCAGTTCACTTGCCAATACATCGGGAGCCGCTACCCTGGCCATTTCCGATTTCGCCAGTTGGAATCCGGCGGGCGATGGATCGGGGCTAATCGGTGCAGTGGGGCTCGGTTCCTCGGGTGACGGGGACGCCGTTTCCGATCCACCACATCCGGCAACCATTGACACTATCACCACTGTAGCTAAAAGTGTAGCTACTATTCTTTGTTTAGACCATTTGCGTATACTCATCTTTTCTTCCCCTTTTGGCTCGGAGTTGTAACTCTCGCATTCCAGGGCTATTCGGTTACTACAATTCCCTCGCTCAAACTCTCACCGCTAATTTCCGGTTTGTAGTAGGAATAGACCATTGAACTGGTCCCCTTGGCTTTGACCGGGTACTGGGCCTGCACATCAAAGCTGAAGGATACTTTGTCGCCAGGGAACAGGTTTTCGATGTAGAAGATAACCTTTCTGCCGGCGATCTCATAGCGTTTCATGTTCGGGTCGCCATCTACGATGCTGGCTATTGTGTCAGTCACGGGAACGAATCCGGTGGGAATCGAGATATCAACCACCACCATTCCAGCTTCCATTTCGATAGGCGGGTTGAAAGCGATTTCTGCGGAAACTGTGACGATATCGTTCACTTCAACCTCGGTCGCATCATAATCGACTTCCACGGTCAACATCGGGTCTTCTACTTCATCCACTTCGGGCATGTTATATCGGGTAACTACCTGGGCAATGGCCTCACCCTCACCGTTCACATTGATGGTGATCTCTTCATTCACCGGAACCTGTACAATCTGGAGAACGTCGAAGTTCTCCTGGGTAATGTTCAACTCGTGCTTTTCCTCCCCTGCCATGATTGTCACGTCGAGATCAACATCGGTCCTGGCATCCGAGGAGAACTCGGTCAATGCCTGCAAAGCAACGACAGTATCCTGAGTGGAACCATACCCACCGTAAGCATTCCTTTGGGATACCAGCCATTTGGCTGCTCGTGAGGCATTGAAAGGATCGTCGTGCTCGATCAACGCCAGTGTGGCATAAGCCGTGGTTTCAACAACCGCGCTTTGTATTCCCGGCATTCCGTGTCGACCGAAGTCCTCTTCAAACGGGATGATATCGCCACTGCCACCCCAGTGCAGTCCGTTTTCATCCGCTTCAGCCAGTTCCATCAACTTGTTGTAGGCATCGTTGGCATGGTCGCTTCCGGCCAGTTCCAGGGCATAAGTGGTGATGGCAACAGCATAGGGATCGTTCATATCGTCTAACTGCAATTCCAGATAATCCACCGCTTCAGCTGCCGCAGCGTTTTCCCCGGCTTCCATCAACGCAACGGCTACATAGGCAGTGAGGGCGTCCTTGCCATGAAGACCTCCCATCATCTCTTCATGGCAAACAAACCCGACCGCTTCAAAAGAGCCATCATTTTGCTGATGAGAAATAATCCAGTTTGCCGCTTCATCCAGGATCATGTCGTCGATATACATCAGATCCTTAGCCTGGGCGAAGCTCTTCAATACGAAGGAAGTGAGCCACAGACTACCGGATTCGTCGCTCTCGCCAAAGGCAGAGAAACTGCCGTCGCGATGCCGATAAGTAAGCTCCCGCTGATAACCGGTGATCATCAGCTTTTCAGCTTTGGCCATGATCTCAGGTTTGAGCTGTCCGCTTTCCTGCAAGTATTTCGTCACGAACACGTCGGGGGCGAAAACGATCATATTCTGCTCACCACAACCGAACGGCATCTGAAGCAACCCTTCCAGCCCGTCAATAGTCTGGGTCAGAAAACTGGAAGTGACGGCCACGTAGGCCCTGCCGGAATCATCGACTGCCATGAATGGGATGGAAGTATTAACTACTTCTGACGTTCCACCGGAGAGGGTCAAGTTTTCCACGGTTTCACGGGCCACGCCCTCCGGTTCGACGATAATAGTTTTGATGGATGCATCGGCTGCTTCGGTGCTGCGAGCGGGGATTTTTATCTCCTGGATACCAATAGTCCGAGGACTGATCTTGAACTCTACACCGCCAATCTCATTGGGTCCGATTTCGACCGATTTAGACGTGGCATCCCGCAAATCGAACCAGTCGGCTTCCTCGATTTCCACGAATACCTCTTGAGTCTCATCGAGATAATTGTAAACTGCAACGTTGACCGGGAACTCCTCACCTCTGATGCAGGAGTAGGGCAGATCGATCTTAAGGAAGAACGGCTGGAAAGTTACCAGTTGCGCCTCGCCAATCCCCAGACCATTCTCCTGGGAAATGGCTACTGCCCGGAGCATCCAGGTTGTGATGGTATCCGGAACTTCCACATTGATAGCGGCCTGACCACTAGAATTAGTGACAATCTCCTGCCAGAGCCAGGTCTCCGGGAAGTACTGTCTTACTCTCTCAACTTCTGCCAAACCTGTGGTACCTGTTGGGCCATTCGCAGTTTGCGCAGCCATTGATTCAGGTACTGCCATTGGAACAGGCATGTCACCATCCATAACCATCCCACCCTTGAACATCATCCCCTCTTCCATCTCCCATTCACCCCACGGGTGTTCGTATTCCTTACCTTCAGGTACTTTCTGATTACTCATAACCACCAACCCGGCATCGTCGAATATTTCCTGAGTACCTCGCAGAAGGATATCGCCATAGATGGACACCTCGTGCAATTCAGCCTGGGGGTCCATGTAAAGCCGTTCCAGTTCATCGAAGACCTGCTGTAGATTAAGCCGGTTTTCGGCCAGAATGAAGACCGATTTGTCCACCGCTGCGATGCCCACTTTCGACTGGCCCTGAGCATTGATGGTTATTTCTATTTCATCACCGGGTCGAGCCTCAGTAGTGGAGAACTCAACTTCCACATCGTTGGGATAGCTGGCTTCTACACTAAAAGGAATATAGTCGGCAGCAACTTCGCTATTGGGCAAAATCTGGTAAACCAGCAGCTTGGCAGAGGGTGCCATCTGCGGGAGAGTGGCAAACGCGATCTCACTGTCTTTGGTGAAATCGGTGAAGACCACCTGATCACGAGAGATTATCTCGTAATAGAAATTGGCGGCTTCCTTGGTGGAGTGAACCTTGAAGACCACTTCCTGTCCCACCGGCGTAATGCCCGTGCTTATCTGTTCGACGTGTATGAAATTACCTGAAGGCGAATAGCTGGCTTCGATAGCTTTGGAAGCCCCGGCGCCATCGGCGGAAATATCTACCTGTACCGCAGTGGCATCATCCGGTGGAGTGAGCGAAAGAATGAACATGCCGTTTGTAGTACTGATGCTCTTGCCTTCAGTTTTGATCTCTTCGAATTCTTCATCTATGTAGATGATATCTACCCATACATCCGTATCAACCGGCTGATTATCAGGTGTTTCTGTAACAATAAGGAACTCGAAAGGCAGTCCCGGTTTGAAGGTAGTTCCCTCCGGGATTAGCTGAACGCTCACCGGGCTTTCGGACACGGTGAACATTCGGGAGGTGCTCTCTTCATAACCTGTAGATTGTTCACTAACGGAGATATCCAGAATGACATTCCCCATACCCCTGGCTTCCGGAACACCGGCAACATATTGTACGGCGGGGATTTCAAACTCGGTTTGGCCATCGATCTCTTTAGTGAAGGTTGCGTATTCCTCCCACTGCCCCACGTACCGGGTAGCGGTGATTTTCAGTTCACCTTTGACGGGCTTGCCAAAACTGTATTCCGCTTTGATGGTACCTTCGATTGCCTCGTTAGCCAGATACCATTCTTTTTGTAGGTCTACCGATACTTCGTATTTGGGAAGGACGTATTCTTCGATTTTCACATCAAGTTGTGTTTCCGATTCTGCCGCCTGTACATTTATCTTCCATGTCCCCAAGTTGGGCTCACTGGAGATAGGCAGATCGAAGCTGGCCATGCCGTATTTATCGGTTTCGATTTCTTTGCGGAATATCTTGATACCCTTGGCGTCAAGGACTTCAACAATGACGGTTTCGTCCATGGGCCGCAGGCTGGAATTGAGGGTTATCGCTCGGATATGAATGGTCTGCCCGGGCTTGTAGATGGGTTTATCGGTTTCAACAAAAACAAGCAGGCTCTTTTCCACTCTTACTGTGGTCTTGTCTTCAAAATGCGAGCCTTTGATTTGTAATTCATAGGTACCTTCTTCAATATCGGCAGGGATATCAAATTCAATCTGTCCCTTACCATCTATCTTCCCTTTAGCGTAGGCGATACTTTTACCTTCGCTGATCAGGGTAACTTGCACTGCGTCTCTGGTAAGTTCCCCTTCACTTCCCAGCAGGGTGAAAGCAACAGCAGCGCTTTCACCTGCATGCATGGTTTTGGGAGCCATAGCCATATAACTTTCGACCGCGACGCTGGCAACCGGGGAAGATTTGGAAACGCATGCAGCGGTCGAGACAAGCAAAGCCAGGATAATTATTACTGTGATGAATCTTGGCATAATCATAATACTCTCCTTTTCGGGTGGTTCTGTAATATAAGACGTAAGGGAAGTGTGTTTTGCTCACCTATTATGGCAAAATGATCCTGGGGAAGCAATCTCTCGGCACTCAACTGTATGTTATCTGATTGTTTCTATTTATTGTGCTCCGGTATATAATACAAGTCAACATGCCAGCATTAACAATGTTAAAGGCGCTGATAAATGCCTAAACTACCCAAAATACCCATCCCTTCCAAACTGCTCGAGTTGTTTCAAAAAATACCAATAGCTACCGTACTATCTAAAATACCTGGCATATCAAAAATACCTAACCCAAATAGAATCCCAAATCCACTCAAAATTCCAGCAATAGCCCATATACCAACCCGGACCAAGATAATACTCGTCGTTGCTTTGGCGATAGTGGTTATCTCTATTCCCGTAATGCTGTCATTGGGGCAAACCAAAGGAGATGATAGCGAGCAGGAAACGGTAGCGGAAGAAATTGCAGAAGAGGAACCTGAAGCAATAGAGGAAGTACCGGCGGAGCCAGTCGAGGAAACTGTGGAAGGGGAAGTTCCAGCCGAACCGGTTGAAGAACAGCCTGCGGAAGAACCGGGGCCAGCGCCGGCAATCCCGCCAGAGGAAGGAGAGGTAGCACCGGAGCCCACACCGGAACCTATAGTGGGAGGAGCTCTCATCGAGGATACAACATGGACCACAAATAAAAGCCCCTACGAACTAACCTCTACGATCCGTGTGCCGGCTGGGATAACACTTACCATCGAACCGGGTGTAACCGTCACCAAAGAACAGGGTGTCAATATCGAATACATGTTCGCGCTCAGCGGAACACTCAGTGCCCGCGGAACTTTCGAGAATCCGATTGTGTTTGACGGTGGCGGGAATTCCGGCTTTTTTGAGTCCAACGATCCTGACAGCAACCCTTTTGTCAATCTGGATTATTGCCGAATTAGAAACGGCATTAAACTCTGGGATAGCCGTGGTGGATTGGGAGCCTTCGATCTAAGGCATTCCCGAGTTACCAACCTTTCCGGATCATCGGACATATTTTATCCTGAGCAGGATATTTATATTGAATATAACGTATTTAAGAACACGGGTGGATTCTCAATTGAGCAACAACGCAACTCCAGAATCTATATACAATACAATTTGTTCGATGGTAAATACGGCAATACCGATTACTGGATACAGAATCGACTCAGTCTCAATCAATCGGAAACCATCGTGAGATATAACTCCTTCTCTCCATCAGATATGATCGTGCTGAAGTTACCTCCCAGACACGAAACAGCAGCCATAATCGCTACAGACAACTACTGGGGAACTCAGGATGAAAACCTGATCAGTGGAATGATCTTCGATAAGAACGATGACAATTCATGTGCCGGTTATATCAGCTACTTCCCGTTCCTGTCTGAGCCCCATCGCGATACACCAACTATGTAAAGAATACTCGCTATCGGTTATGCGATTGAACGTGTGGGATGAGTGAATGAGGTTTCTCCTGTCCGTGAGCCTTCATTAGTTGATCATCGGACATGATCTGGCGAGGATCTCCCTTGGCAACGATCTGGCCATTATCGAGCATAATAACACGGTCGCATACCTCCAAGATGAGTTCGAGATCATGCGAAGAGATCAGGATCGTCTGGGTTGACGTCTGCAAAAGTTCGATAACCCGTCGCCTGGAACGCATACCGAGATTGGCGCTGGGCTCATCGTATATCACCAACTCGGGGTGCATGGCAAGCACCCCCGCAATCGAGATCATTCGCTTTTCTCCCCCGGAAAGATGATGGGGTGGCCGCTCGGCCAGGGCCTTGCATCCCACCGCAGAGAGAGCCTCGTTCACCCTTGCTTCAACCTCCGCTTTTGATAGCCCCATGTTTTGCGGCCCGAAGGAGATATCGTCACGTACCGAGGGGCAAAACAACTGATCATCAGGATTCTGAAAGACCATCCCGATTTGAGGGTTGAAATCCCCGATTTGCACTGGTTTACCCATCACAGATACTTTGCCCTTAGAGGGCTTCAGTACACCACAGATCGAAAGGAAAAGGGTAGTCTTTCCAGCTCCATTGGGGCCGATAAGCCCCACTTTCTCCCCGGATCGTACAGTGAGATTGATGTCCCCAAGAACATCCGGCTTATCCGGATAGGAGAAACTAAGGTCAGAGATTTCCAGCGCTAGTTCAGACATCTTAAGAATATTCCTCATTATATCAATATCTGAGCCGTAACAAATCCGCCTGCAAGCAGGATAAGCAGTCCCAGCGCCAAGATATCGCGGGCACTGGATTGAAAACTACCTTGGGATATATTCACGTCTTGACCATAGCCACGCATGATCATTGCTTTGTAAATCCATTCCGATCGTTCATAACTGCGAACCAGGATACTACCGCCAAGCCACGCAAGAGTGCTGAATCCCCGTCTGCTGAAACGCCGCGCCTGAAATCCCCTGAGCCTCAGGGCGGTTTCCATTTGGTGTAAATAATTGCCGATTTCGAAAAGATAGCGGAAAGTGAGCAACGTCATATCCGCCAGAATAGCGGGAAGACCCAGAGAACGCATTGCTTTGATGGAAGTCAGGAGAGGCGCA
>JABHWQ010000329.1 GCA_018657655.1 Chloroflexota bacterium
CCCGTCCAGACTTCCGCAAGGGTATCATTAAGCCATTCTAACCGCTGATCCCAGTCTCCGGCGACGAGTTTATCTTCACGGACTTGTTCTATAGATTGAATGATACGTTCAAGAACACCGACCGCGACATCATCGGAAACGTGTTCTGCCACATACGAAAATGCCAGCATGGCACCATTAGGTACTTGGCACATGATCCCATCTGTAGATTGGCCTTCCTGAATGTATTCTTGGTATGGAACCCGCACACCTTGATTCGGGTAATCTTGCGTGATTCGGCGTGACCACACTGGATAGCGATCAGGATATTCTGAAGTAGTTCCGAAATATAACTGCGAGCCAACCTGGGCTATTTTGCCCACCCCTATAACTACGCGAGGAGTATTTTCATCCAACGGATTGCCATGATTGCAGTAATAGAAAATCAACGATTTTGAGAGTTTGATCTTGCCCCAGAAGTGTTTAAGCAATCCAATCTGTCGATCTGGCTCGAACACCCAACCGGTCTCTTTGCTATATTCGGGACCTCGGATCGTGAGATTTTCAGCATCACAGACATCCTGAAAATTCTCTTCACGCATCCAGCGATAGGGTGAAGGACAAGATGAATATGCAGGGATCTCCTCTGAAGCCGGAGGCAACCCTCGAAAGTCGAGTGGATCTCGATGTGTAATCAGATAACCCTTTTCTGAATAGGCCCCGGCGTCACGCGAACATGGAGGCAACCAATCACCAAGGCTGGCAAAGGTTGCATTGGAGGATTCTCGTTCTTTGTCGTCATCCCGCGCATCTCGAATATGCTCGTGGACAATACACGATGCATTCAGATGTGGTTCATTACAAACACATCCGTTCCAGCATTGATCATGCCATGTAAGTCTTGCAGATAAATGTGTCGTCATCGGTTTTCTCCTCCCATCCTTGTTACGGCCTGATCATACCACATCAGCAGCTTGGGATCTTCCTGTAATACATCTTCTGGTAGCCGTTGCGCCACAACTATAATTGTGCGGTAATCTCGATTTTGCCAGCAGTGTTTGAAACCCGCCCTTACTGCCTCCATCCGGAATACTTTGATTTTCTTACCCTTCGGTATAGTAGCTATCTGGGGCTCTACACCGGGCAAGAACGCTTCACTATTTGTCGACTGTGCAGTTTCATATCCTGATGGTAAGTAATCCCAAAATTCTTTAAGCAGCGCCCTTTCTCGGATCTTATCTAAATCGCCACTCTTATTGGGATCAGGTACATACCACCGCTCTTTGGCTGCATTCTGGAGCACAGGGCTATTTTTCTCTAGTTTTCTAAGCTCCTTAAAGTTCGTGGATAGGTAACTGTGAATTTGGCTAGGAACATCTTCTTTACCATTATACCGGATGAAATTCTGTTCAAGAAGCTCAGATAGTTCTAGTGATTTTTCGTGCTTCTGCCATCCTCCAAGCTCTTTCATGAATTGGGGATTGAGTTCCTGAAACGTCTGTGGTTTTTGAGTAAGCCTTTGCTTCAACCATTGAATAGCAGTAGCCTCATCTATAATGAATAATTCAAGCTGAATAACATCTTTTACACTAAGCCGTTTCTTATCGTACTCTGCAGCCTGCTCTGGAAGGAAATACATCCCTTCTCTTTCAGGAAACCGTTGATTCAAACCGGCATAGAAATCCTGTGCGGATATAGGGACAGAAATGCCGCGTTGCACATGAAAGGCTACCATTCGATCAAATAGAAGGAAATTCTGTCTTTCAGCAATCACTTCTGCTTGATTATTTTTCTCTACAAATACAGGAAGCTGCTTAAGGTGCATCCTTATAAAATCCCAGACGCCCTCATTGTTTTCGATCCTGATCGAAAATTTCTCCTCAAGATCCTTCAAAGGTTTATAGGCTGATATTACTAAATCTTGATCCACTGCCCCTGATCGATTTACAGCATTAAAAGATCTTTGCTGTTTATCCAAAATCCGGACATCTGCTACAATTAAGCCAGCAGATTCGACTGATTGTTGAATGGCGTTCCAAACAGCATTCTGACTGTTATGAAATTCGATGGTGATCCATCGTCCAGGTTTCAAAACCCGTGCATATTCAGAAAAGACTTGATGCATCATCTCTGCATAGAAACTGATGTCTTTTTTATGGACATAGTTTAGGACACAATCACAATCAGGAACAGTTTTTACCTTCAACCAAGATTCTACAAAGAAATTCAACTCAGAATATTGCAAAGATTCTCCAAACGGTGGATCTGTGAAAATATAATCAATAGAATCTGATGGGAGATTACGCAGGTCAGAAGTGCTTTGTGTTGATGTAAAAACTTTCCTTGCAGAAGCAACCGATATAGACGATATATTCTGTATTTTACGTCTTAATACGTCAAATATGTTCCGCTCTATATGTATCGACGGTGTGAATAATGTCCCAGAAACCCCTCCTCCCCCTCCGAAATATCCCTGCTTTCTAGATATATAATTATTAATCGAACTCAAACAGTATCTGAATAGTGATGTATGTCGATAAGAACTTAATTCGATATTCCAGAGACTACCATAAACAAACAAAGCTCTTGGGGTATACATATGACAAACATGCGAAATCCCACTACCATTGATGAGCTTATTGGTCTGCCTACCCGGAAAAAATTGATCAATAGGTATCTCAGGCCATTTTTCATTACGAAGAGTCTGATGAAAGTTCTGACTATCAGATGGTGTTAATGTAATTGATTCTCTTTTTTTTCCTTTTTTTACATTTTGCTCAACTAACACGAATTTTGGCACTCGAACTGATTCTTTTAAAACAGGATCATATTGAGTTTCAAAAGCTCTTTCAAGTTTTACTGCTCCTGTCGATTTTGAAGCACTCTTCCCAACAACAGATCTGCATGCAGGACAGGGAAAAGATTTCTGCATTTTCCCATTTTTACGTGCAACATTCCAGAATACTATATCTTGTCCACAATTAGGACAAAGGAAAACATCAGACCATACAGCACTATTTATTCTGTTTCCATCGAACTCATAAACCCACCCGATAGATTCTTCCAGATGAGATAGAACAGACTTTGCTTCCTTTATGAATGCTCTCAAATCAGAAAGATTGGAATAGCTGGATGCAATAAATGTTGCAACAGGAGAAAGATCTGTCAGGAACGCAAACCTTGCACCAACTTGTGAAATAATTTCACCATTCTCGTTTAGAATTTCACTTTTGTTATTGATCTTATATCCCAATTCTTTCAAGATGCGTGGTTCTCCGCAGTAACCCGTAGCAACACCTGTCATACCGGTGCCACAGAACCCATCCAAGACGAAATCCCCAGGTTTGGTATAGTGAAGGACATACCTCATAACTGCTTTATAGGGAACTTTTGTATGATATGAATGAGCATTATATACTAAATCATTCTTCCCTTCACTTACATCTGTCGAAAATGGTTCCTTCGTGTAATCAAGGCTATTTTCTTTTTTTGAATTCTGAAGAAAGTTAAGTATTTCATCCAGAAATGGGTTTGGGCAAGCCGTATGATATGGGGGATCTGATAGTTTGAGAATATCCTTGTCATCCGCTTTGGGAAAACCCTCTATCTTTCGAAATTCTGAATCTCCTAACTTCTCCCGGAGTTTATTTAGAAAGTATTCCCGACGGTTGTCTTCATCCTCAAAAGTCATACCCAGGCATTCGACCTGGATTTTTTCCAGAGTTTGTTGTTCCATAGATTTGTCTACCAAATCAAGCTGGCCGGACTCATCAATGAACAGATCTGGCTTAGGGGCTCTTTTTCTTCTCTTGCTCATGTATTCGCTCCAAGTTCAATCACAATAACGACTACTCCAGAATGATCCGCACCTTATCCGAATCCTTGCCTTTGGCACAATCCGACAAAAAAGCCTCAAACCGACTTTTCATTTCAGTAAGTGTGACAGGCGACCCTCCGGATAGCAATGCTTTCCGGAGTTCCTGCACGTCTATCACAACCTTGGCCAATCCAGAAAGCACTTCCTGAACAGTCTCAATGAATTCAGGATCTAGTTTACTGGGCAATGTTCGCTTCTTAAGAAATACATCAATCAACTTGCGACGATCAGGAGATAGCAGATCCAGGCTCTCTTCTGTAACCGGGTCCTCCATATTGGTAAGAAGCGTACCGGTCCATTCCTCGACCAGCTTGTCCAGCTCATCGTCCAGGTCTGCAAGCTGGAATTTTGCATCCACCCCCTTATCCCTTGCAATGGGTTTAAATGAGCAGTGTGGACAAATAGCATCGCTCTCCAGATCCTGCTTGATAAGCGAAAAGCAAGTCTCAAGATTGGCCAGACGGTTCTGAAAACTCGTAAGCTGTGCAGTAGGCATCAGATCAATCGTCGCCAATTGCCTGAGCGTATCGAGTCGAGAATCTTGGAGCAGTCCTTTCTTCTTGTTATCCTCGTTTGCCCCCAAGCGTGATTTGCCATGGAGCTTGAGATATTCTTCGATATACTCCTGTTTCAGTCGCAACATCTTACTCAGTGTCTGCTGTCGGAACCCAGATTGTCCGCGCTTCTCGGTATCCGCCAGTTGTCCCAGTACTTCATCTCGTGCTTTCCGCATACGCGAAACCCACGCATCATCCACATCCAGGACAGCCTCTGCCTGAGACAGATACGAAGCCATCGGTCCCAATTCATTCAGCAGAATTTGGATTGCCTCAATATCCTTCAGTGCCTGAAGCCCTGCGCGGTGCTGATTTACCTCCTGTGCACTATACCGGAAGTTCTTGAGGCGTCCAGGTGTCGTGTAAGCCTGAAGTGATTCCAGAAAGACTTTAGCTTCCTCCAGCTTTGTGCTGTGTGTTGTCGTCTCTGCATCAGAAAGCAAATTACGTCCCCAAAGCGGAAATCCTCCCTGGAGTTGCTGCTGCACCATCACCAGTTTCTCGACAGCCTGCCCCACACGCGTTTGGAGTTTTTGAACAGCTTCGTTCGCATCGCCTCCACCTTGCGTCACTACTGTGCCCAATCCTGGTTCCAGGTCCATAAGTTCAAACATGGCCTTCAGCGCCGGCAGATTCCATTCCTTAGGGCGCTCTATGTGTTTGAACCTCATTAGGTCATCAAGCGGAGTTGTCGTTAATTCTGCGAAATTCGTCGCGTCGAATTTCTTGCCGGTCACAGCCACCACAAGATCTCCTGAATAGACCAGCGCACCCAGTAACACCGCCACCCATTCAGGCTCCAGTCGGAAAGACTCGGGACCCATGTATTCTACTCCCTGGTCCTCCCGAATCACTTCCGACCGATTAACAACTTGCCCCTGCCCTTTTTTCTTGAGCAGATCCAGAATGTGATTGGCGTATCTGGACTCGTAAGGATCTAACCGTTCGCCATCCAGCAGCTCAAGGGAGTCGAGAACCTCAGCGGCCTGCCTGGTTCGATTCGAATTGCCGAGACCTCGAAGCGCATCTGATGCCGCCTGGAACCGATTCTCCGAGGTCACCAAGACGCGGAAGATGGGATATTCCGGCCCTTGTTCTTCAAAGTGGGTTGCCAGACAGACTGAGGAAACAGTGTTAACCATATCTCGGAAATTAATCCGTTCATTCGACCCCAACCCTGCCATTTCCCGGATGGACTTTCCCTTGGTCCATTCCACGAGTGATTTCTTGCGGCCTTGATAGGTCAGCTCAATGGCAGATGACATATGTTCCTGGAGCCAGCGAACCATCTGACGCAGAAATACAGTCGACTTGGATTCGTAGGTCAGTTTGGCCTGACCGGATGATGTAGATGAAAGATCGACTGCCGCCGCATAGTTTCGCAGTACTTCCCGAAAATCATTATCAGTGCCAGTCAGGCGGCAGAACACCTCATCACTCTTCTTTGCATCTTGAAACTTTGGGGGCTTGTGGGGCTGAATGAAGTAGATGTAGAAGTCCCTCGGCGGAATGGCTGTTGAGCGTTCGTTCGGCGCGCCGAAAAACAGATAGCCCCGACGCGAAGCCTTCCTGTCCAGCCATTCCAGTCCGTGTTCCCATATCTGGTAACCGCTGACATAGGTGCGATCTGTGCACTCCATGACCTGTTTCAGCGCATCGTAGTAATACCGGTCTAGTTGGTTTTCATCCAGAGTTTCCGCTCGTTTTTCAACAAGCGCATCGAAATCCTCCGTCTTTTTGAGATCCAGGTAATACTGGCGGTTATCCGGGTTGCTTGAGATAAATTGTCCGTTGACAGTCCGATGAATCTCACGCAGCACGGTTTCAACTTGTGAAAGCAGATCATCGGCGGGATCTCCCCCCAGATCTTCAATGCCGGGTTGATAGAGACAAAGAGAGTCACGCAACTCCTCGGCTGTCGCACCGATGGGGGCATGAATATCTCTCGTTGTAAGACGATGGACAGACAGCGCGTGGACAATCTGGATAGCCATATCTTTGTAAGCCGGGCGAGTGAATGCCTGCTGAACGCGCCC
>JABHWQ010000282.1 GCA_018657655.1 Chloroflexota bacterium
CTATCCTTGCCCTTGCACCAGCCATTCGCGAAGAGTTGGTCGATCTGGATATCATCATAGACAGCAAGTCCGGTGTTTCCGGAGCCGGCCGTTCATTGAAACTCAATACGCATTTTGCTGAAGCGAATGAAAATGTATCCGCCTATGCTCTCGGCGGACATCGGCATATGCCGGAGATACGGCAGGAATTGCAGGTTCTGGCTGGAGGGCAAAGCGTATCGCTTACATTTGTGCCCCATTTGATACCTATGACTCGAGGAATGTTGAGTTCCTGCTACGCCCGATTGCGCAAGAGAGTTACCCTTGGAGAAGTACGCGAATTATACCGGGAGTTCTATCGCGATGAACCTTTCGTCCGAGTGGTAGATACTGCGCCCCAAACCAAACAAACCCTGGGAAGCAATTTCTGCCTGATCCACCCCGTCATCGATCCCCGAACCGAGCGATTGATAGTGATAAGCTGCATCGATAACCTAGTCAAGGGCGGTGCCGGACAAGCAATACAGAATATGAACCTGATGCTCGGTTTGCCGGAGACAACGGGACTGGACGGATTGGCAGTTTATCCTTAGTTTTGCCACTAAGATATCCCCCAGTTCAAAGAAAGACCAGAAGCAGACAGTATAGGTGTGATTAACACTTCATCGCACTAAAACTGCAAAGGCCTCTCGGAAATTGAGTTCGGCCCGGATTTGAAAACGGCACTCGAATCAGGTATGCTCTTCGTAAATCTTTTTTACCCGGTGAACTCGAGTGTTGGGTTGGTTTCTACTACCGGTTCAAAGAATCAGTTACAAAACGTTCACATCGTGATTTTGACAGATTATGGAGAGAATAAGGCTTGACTAACCTTTGCCCCAAGTGCGGCCAACCTGCTGCAGACGACTGGAAAATCTGCCCTGGTTGCCGCACTCCATTAATAGACAAATGCCCCAAATGCGGGAGATCGCAGCGCGTGAACTGGGCCGAGTGCCCCTATTGCGAATCTCCGGCTGGCAGATTGGTTTGCCCGAAATGCCACAACTATGTAGAAGATGACTGGAGAGTTTGCTCTTTCTGCGGCACACCACTTATCGAAACAATCGGGTACTACTGCTCAGAATGCGGCAATGACGTACAAGACGATTGGAACGTATGTCCGTCCTGCGGCATACCTCTCAATGAAACTAAAGCTGCTTCTCGAGGCATAATTGGTGCCCGCCTTCCTGCCATCGATTCCCAAATCAAAGGCTATGCTTCAAAAGAACACAAAGATAAATTCAGAACCAGGGCTATCATTCTGGCAGTGTTATTCATAGTCGGGCAATTTGTGCTCCCCATAATCATCTTGGTAGCATTTATCTTCACCACTGGATTTGAGTTCACAAGAGGTGCGCCGGACCGAGGGGCTTACTGGAATGATGCCATTTGGTATGTAGAGGATACTTACGAAATCGGGGCTGATTTTGACGATTATTCGAAGCTGAAGAGGATCGACCTAGCACTGAAGTCAGACCTGGAAGACGTACAACAACTCTCAATGGATGATCCCTGGCTGGTTACAGATGACGATAGACTGTGGCTCATATCGCGCTCCGGGCTAGCCCATTATTCGAACAATAGCCTAACCATCATCGATGACGATCAGCATCTATGGGATATTTCATCCGTATTCGTCTATCAGGGCCAACCCGCCATGGTGAGCGAGACTCGCATCGGGTTTAACCTTGAAGTCTACAAGGATAACCACTGGGAACAGATATGCAGAATCGATACCACCGGATTGAGCAACTCCAGCGAATATGCCGATAGGCTTCAAGTTGTTTCCAGTCAAGATGAGTTGCATTTATTCTATTCCAATGACGAGCGTATTTATTACAGTCAATGGAAGAACGAAACCGAAATAGGACCGGAAGCGAATTGGCAATACGTAGCCTCGTATGACTTCGAGTGGCATCCTGTCTGGCTCAATGGAGAGCCCGCTGTTTTTAGTCTGACTAACGGAGCTTTCCCGCAAGAGATTGAATGCCTGACCCAGATCGACTATGGCGATCAATGGGCCCCTATTTTCTCGCTTGACACCGGAATGACACTCACATTTGGTGTCTATCCTTTATCACAAGATGGCCAGTTTTCTATTCTTGCTCAATCATTAACGGGATCAACCAGGATGTTAATAAGTGAATCCGACGGAACTGTAGTAAATGAGAAGCGCTATGGAAGCCCGTGGGGCTTTTTCTCCGGCGGTTTCCTGATGATGTACGTGTTTATCAGTATAATAGGATATCTATTACCCCTGATGCTAGTGGTAGCATTATCATCGTTGATGAACAAATACAGGGAACGCAACTATATTTACCGAGAAACGAGTATACCCTATGCATCACTTACGCGCCGGGGAATTGCTGAAGCTATCGATATAGTTATCGCTTGTGGAGTGATGGGGGTCGGTTACCTCGGGTTAATGCTGTCAGAATCCGGCTTCGAGGCCATGATGCTATCTGATCCTTCAGCTTCTCCTACGGGATACGGTCTCTTGATCGGAGGCGTCCTGTGGGGCATCGCCTGTCTCTTTATCTTCAGCTATACGGAAGGAAGGTGGGGCATAACTCCAGGCAAATGGGCAGTGGGGATAAAGGTATTGAATACTGAACTACATCCCTGCGGTTTCGTGAGCGGTCTGGTGAGGAACTTGCTCGAAATTGTGGACGGATTCACCAGTTTCATGCTTGGTATAATGTTCATCGCATTCACCGAGAATTGGCAAAGGATAGGTGACATCGCAGCCAAAACAGTGGTAATAGACATACGAAAGAGTCCATCGGATCAATGAGTATATTCTGTCCCTATTGCGGGAACAAAAACCTTGATTGGGCCAGATTCTGCCGGTCGTGCGGATCAAGTCTTGCCTCGGTACATTCAGGTCCGTTTGCCCAACGACGTGTACCCCAGCCAACTCCAATTGAATATGCCGGATTCTGGAAGAGGTTTGCCGCTTTCATAATCGACTACATTTTGATCTACATCGCAAACTTTGTTATTTCCGTAATGATTGGTTTAGTAGTAACTGTGGGCGCAGCAAGTGATACCGGGATAGGCGTTGTTCATAGTGTCATTTTATTTAGCTTCTGGTTAGTTGCCCCGTGGTTGTACTGGGCATTGATGGAAAGTTCTTCCCACCAGGCTACCCTGGGCAAGAAGGCGTTGAAAATCAAGGTCACAGATTATTCGGGGGAAAGACTTACATTTGCCCGAGCCACCGGAAGACACTGGGCCAAGATAGCATCATTCGCCACTATCTACATTGGATTTATCATGGCAGGTTTCACCACTAAGAAACAAGGCCTGCACGATATGATAAGTGAGAGTCTGGTGGTAACAACCAAAGAGGATGAAATTATCAGCAATCATTCCAAAATCGGCCTAAAATAGGAGAATACTGATATGCATTGCCTTTAATCTAGCTCTGGAATTATGGGTTCACGGAATTATGGGATTTATACATCCGGTCCGGTTAATTTCCCTATCGTTGATATATTTACCCCATTTCCTCATCCTTGAAGATTTAATCCTGAGATTCAACTTGAGAGATTATCATGTCCTTTTATGTGGCTTTGTGTATTGAATGATTCAGGAAACATTCAATACAGGTAGCGTTTTTGATGAAGCGTTTGTGTTGGGAGTAAACCCTGTGTTAATTTTCATGGCCAATGTTTTGTGGTGGGGAATTTTGCAGAGCGTTTTTGCTTACTATTTCGCAAATACAATAGTGAAACGTAATGACAGTCAAACTGAAAAAATGGGGAAATGGGGTTGGATTCTGGCTATTGGAATAAATGCTTTCTTCTTTTCAGTTCTGGCGCTTGAAAGCAATCTCCCTGGCGGAACCAGAACAGGATATTTGGCAAGTGTGATATTGATCCTCAGCGCAATAGTGCTACTTATCGCACTGAAAAACCAAAAAACGAAATGGAAATTAAACGCATCCGTTTTGTGGACCGATTGATAAGGATTCAATTCAAGATATGCATAGTGATGTGGATAATGAACACAGCTTTATTGGGTAGTATTGCTGAACTTATGTTCGTTGCTTGGGCTGTGTTTACCGGGATAGCCTACCTGATATTCACATTAAAAGGGCATCGCTTCATTGGGAAGGTTGAACCTTTGGAATTATCGACTCAATCCAGCTCATAATAGGGACCAATCAATAGAGAGTTTTCTTTACTCCCATTCCTGCACTGTCACTACCTGCTGCATAGCATCCGCCCCGCCCGGACCTTCAACGGTAAGACTGACTGTATAGGTCCCTGCCGCGTTGTATGTATGGGTAGGACTCTGAACATCACTAGTGGTCCCATCGCCAAAATTCCAAGTCCAACTGGCAATACTCCCGGTGGATCGATCAGTAAGCGTTTCAGGGTGACCGACAAACGTTTCTGCGTGAGCGAAAAACTCCGCAACCGGTGGTGCTTCCATCACCTGAACATAGCCTACTTTTTCCTCAGTCGACATCCCTCCACTTTCACTGACAATGTTCAAAATCACTGCGTAATTGCCAGCTGAATTATAAGTGTGAATTGGATTCTGTTCTTCGCTTATACTTCCATCACCAAAATGCCAGCCCCATAGCTTGATGTCTCCTTCAGACTGGTCAGTGAACTGAACTTCAAGCGGTTTATAGCCAATAATGGGCTGAGCGACAAAGTCCGCATCGATAACCTTAATGAAATCCTCAATCACTTCAGTATCCGATCCGTCAGGGCCATTAACTGTCAATGTAACTGTATAATTACCAGCTTGTTCATAAGTGTTAAGGGGTTCCTGCAAAATGCTGGTGCCACCATCACCGAAATCCCAGGACCAACTATCGATCGTTCTTATGGAAAGGTCTCTAAACTTAACCGTAAGAGGAGTAGCTCCGGCAGTTGGTTGCGCGGCGAATATCGCTGTCGGGGGATGAGGACGAACCGTAAACGTCTGAGTTACCGGAGCCAGCCAAATTCCATCGCTATCTCGAACCTCAAACACCACCGTGTAAGTACCGGCTTCTTCGGTCACCGCAGATGTTTTGAACGATTTTTTATACGCGATTGGTCCGTGGCCATCAATACTCCATCGATACTCTTTGATCTGACCCGGTATATCGCTTCCAGTTCCTTCAAAACTAACCGTATCGTGCAAAAGAGCTGGATTCGGAATGATGCTCTCAATTACCGCCTCCGGTGCACTTGGTGTAGGTTCAGGAGTTTGTGTGGGTGTTTCTTCTGGTGTGAGAGTCGGAGTGGGGGTTGGTGTCGGCGTTGGTGTTGATGGAGTATCGGAACCATCGGCACAGGCGACTGCAAATATGAGAACTGCCAGCAATAGAATCAGAAGAACTCTCATCGCTTTCCCCCACTAGGTAATTTTGATCCCGCTCGGGTTTGACCGAATTATATGCTTTTGCCCCCATCAATGCAAGATATTCTGGCCCCAATTTCTTGCAACCGTCGGCACAACAACATATAATCCCGATTAGCAAACCATATTCGAAGGACTCGATGATAAACAACGATACTGCCAAAAACGAGTTACGTTTGGTTCGCCAAGCCAAAGCAGGCGATAGAGAGGCTTTCGGACAGCTCATGGAAAACCATGCAGTGCGAGCCTATCGGATCGCCTTTTCCATTCTGCAAAACCAGAGCGAAGCAGAGGACGCTGTACAGGAAGCCTTCATCACCGCTTTCAAATCCATCAAAAAGCTGGAAA